>NZ_JBSRZF010000023.1:0-76058 GCF_054057335.1 Pseudomonas sp. TE3786 | reverse complement strand
CTAAGGGTGTGCCCGGCTTTCAAAACCCTCCCCCGATGATCAGTCGGAGACTATCTCCTCTTTCGAGGAGGAGTCGAGATACAAGGGTGTGCTGTCGAGCCTACAGCGGCCAGATGACAAGCCGTTATGCAGATTAAAGGCCATGCACGAGCTGCGGAAACAGTCTGTCACAGCCCTTTCACCGGATTCTTTTTTACTAGACAGCCTGGGCGCTTCCCAGCGATAAACGTTGCCCGGCCCAAGCCCGTCTATCTTGGTTGGGGACAATTTTCGATGGGAGCTTCACGATGAAAAACCCACTGTGCTGCACGCACCAGGCCCTGTTGCTGATCATTCTGGCGCTGATGTGCGCGTTCAGCCTGATGCATCCAGGTCTCGCCATTGCCGCGCCAGTGGCCAAACAGAACACCCAGGTGCCCGGTTATTACCGCATGGCCTTGGGCGATTTCGAAGTGACGGCGCTGTATGACGGCGTCAACTTCATCAACAACAAACTGCTCAAGGGTGCCAGCGCCGAGGCCATTCAGAGTTCCCAGGCGCGGGCTTTCCTCGACTCGAGTAATGGCGTGCAGACGGCGGTCAACGCCTTTCTGATCAACACCGGCGAGCACCTGGTGCTGGTCGACAGCGGCGCCGGCAAATGCCTGACCGACAAGCTCGGCAACGTGCAACGGGATATCGAAGCCGCGGGCTACCGCCTGGAACAGGTCGACACCCTGCTGCTCACCCATATGCACCCCGACCATGCGTGCGGCGTGCTCGACAGCAAAGGCGAACGCGCCTTTCCCAACGCCACCTTGATGCTCAACAAGGCCGAAGCGGATTACTGGCTGAACCCGGAACTGTTGGCGAAAGCTCCGGCGGATAAACAGGCACGCCTGAAAATGATTGCCGCCAGCGCCGCGCCCTACAAGGCGGCGGGCAAACTGCAGTTGTTCACCGACGGCAGCGACATATTGCCAGGGGTCAAAGACCTCGCCCTGCACGGCCACACCCCGGGGCACAGTGGCTACCTGTTCACCTCCAAGGGGCAAAAGCTGCTGGTGTGGGGCGATGTGGTGCACAGCCACTCGATTCAGTTCGCCCATCCGCAGGTGGCGATCGATTTCGACAGTGACTCCAAACAGGCCATTGCCACCCGCAAACACATCCTCGCTGAAGCCACTGCCGAGAAGTTTCTGGTGGCCGGCGCGCACCTGCCCTTCCCTGGCATTGGCCATGTGCGTAAAAAAGGCACCGGTTTTGCCTGGGTGCCAGTGGAGTTTTCACCGCTGCCCTGATTTCAGCGCGTGACTGTTCAAGGCGGTGCGAGTGCTTTATGCTCGCCACCTGTATAAATACACAGTAATAGCTTGCTAGAAGGTGAGGTGATGAATGGCCGTCGAAGTGGTGTACCGCAGCAGTCGCGATCCGGAGCGCTTGTTCATGGATAAAGCCGAAGCCGATCGTTACGACAAGATGCTGGAGCTGGCCGAATCCTTGGCCGACGTATTGCAAAAAGCCGTGCCGTCGCTGAGCGAACAGCAGGTAGAGGAAATTGGTATCTACATGGCGAAGAATCGCGATGTATTTGCTAAAGCCTTTAAGAATCCAGAGGCGCTCAACGAATTGATCAGTCCTGAAGAAGCCTGATCGACGCGCTCTTAAAAAAGTAGTGGCCCTAATTCGGTCGAGGGTTTCGGGGCGAAGGCCAGGCAAGGCGCCCCGGAGCTTTGAAGCGCAGCGTACTCCAGTACGTGAGCATTAAAAGCGAGGACGCAACGCAGCATGGCCGAAGCCCCGGAAGCCGATTAATCCTCCAGATAACGTTCTGCGTCTAACGCCGCCATGCAGCCGGCACCGGCAGAAGTAATGGCTTGGCGATACACATGATCCGCCACGTCGCCGGCAGCAAACACCCCGGGAATGCTGGTGGCGGTGGCGTTGCCATCGCGGCCGCCATTGACCACCAGATAACCGTCCTTCAACGCCAGCTGACCTTCGAACAACGAGGTGTTCGGCGTATGGCCAATGGCGATAAACACGCCGTCAACCTTCAACTCTGAACTGCCGCCGTCGTTGTGCTGCAAGCGCACGCCAGTGACGCCCTTGTTGTCGCCCAACACGTCGCTCACCGAGGCATTGAGCTTGAGCTCGATCTTGCCTTCGGCCACCCGCGCATACAGCTTGTCGATCAGAATCTTCTCGGCGCGGAAGGTCTCGCGGCGGTGCACCAGGGTCACCTTGCTGGCGATATTGGCCAGGTACAGCGCCTCTTCCACGGCCGTGTTGCCGCCCCCCACCACCGCTACTTCACGGTTGCGGTAGAAGAAACCATCACAGGTGGCGCAGGCCGACACGCCCTGGCCCATAAACTGTTCTTCGGATGGCAGGCCCAGGTAACGGGCGCTGGCCCCAGTGGCGATGATCAGTGCATCGCAGGTGTAGGTCGCGCTGTCACCGGTCAGGGTGAAAGGTTTGCCGGCCAGGTCAACGGCATTGATATGGTCGAAGACAATCTCGGTTTCAAAGCGCTCGGCATGTTCCTGCATGCGCTGCATCAGCGCCGGGCCGGTCAGGCCGTGGACATCGCCCGGCCAGTTATCCACCTCGGTGGTGGTGGTCAGTTGCCCACCGGCCTGCATGCCCGTGATCAGCAGCGGCTTGAGGTTGGCCCGCGCGGCATATACCGCTGCCGAGTAACCGGCAGGGCCGGAGCCGAGAATGATCACCCGAGCGTGACGAACAGACATTGACCGCCTCCTCCGGCGCAAGCCGGCAAATAAAAGAGGACGCCCCGAGCACTTGGGGAAGGCTTTATAGAGTGGGCGTCCGGTAAACACTGCCCGCACTGCGGACTGGATGGCGGCAAGGTTACGCAGACCATTCCTGCGTCGGAAGTGTCGAATTCTTATGCCGTCGATAGCCCGGCGCTATCCGCTAGAAATCCCGCAACAGACGCACGCTTTCGATCTGCCGCCGAAGCGTTTATGGTCGGCCCGTCCCATCTAAGGAATCACCCATGCCCGCTCCCGTCCTCTCCGGCCCGCAATACCTGCGCGAAGGCCTGAAACTGGTACTCAGCCCCGGCCTGCGCCTGTTCGTGCTGCTGCCGCTGGCCATCAACCTGATCCTGTTTATCGGCCTGATCGGCTTTGCCGTGCAGGAGTTCAACGGTTGGCTGCATGCGCTGATGCCCAACCCGGATGGTTGGCTGAGCTTTCTCAGCTGGATTCTCTGGCCAATATTCTTCGTGCTGATTCTGCTGATGGTGTTTTTCACCTTCACCACCCTGGCCAATATCATTGCCGCGCCGTTCAACGGCTTTCTCGCGGAAAAAGTCGAAGTGGTGGTGCGCGGCGAAGATACCCTCCCGCCCTTCCGCTGGAGCGAGCTGGTGGCCATGGTGCCGCGCACCCTGGGCCGCGAACTGCGCAAGCTGGGCTACTTTCTGCCACGCGCCATCGGCCTGTTTGTCCTCTCGTTTATCCCCGGCCTGAATATCATCGCCGCGCCGCTGTGGGTGCTTTTCGGCATCTGGATGATGTGCGTGCAGTACATCGACTACCCGGCGGACAACAACAAACTGGGCTGGAACGAGATGCTCGCCTGGCTGCGCGAGAAGCGCTGGCAGAGCCTCGGCTTTGGTGGCTCGGTGTATCTGGCGTTGCTGATCCCCGGCGTCAACGTGGTGATGATGCCGGCAGCAGTGGCCGGTGCGACCTTGTTCTGGGTGCGTGAGCGCAGCGAACCTACTGTCACAACAGTGCAACGCTAACGTCATATGGCTTAAACGACGCCCGTCGACACTGGTGTCATGAGCCAATCCCCCCTGCATATCGCCCTGATCAGCGAAACCTTTCCACCGGAAATCAACGGCGTCGCCAATACCCTGGGGCGCCTGTGCGCAGGGTTGCGGGAGCGCGGTCATCGGTTGCAGTTGGTGCGCCCGCGGCAAAACGCCGATGACGGGCAGAAAAGTACCGATGAGCTGCTGCTGACCCGCGGTTGGCCGCTACCGGGTTACCCCGGCTTGCAGTGGGGCCAGGCGTCCATGCACAAGCTGTTGCGACGCTGGAAACGGCAGCGCCCCGATGTGCTGTATATCGCCACCGAAGGGCCGTTGGGGCTTTCCGCCCTGCGCGCTGCCAGGCGTTTGCAGATTCCGGTGATCAGCGGGTTCCACACCAACTTCCAGCAATACAGCCGCCATTACGGCCTCGGCCTGCTCACCCGTGTGCTGACCAACTACCTGCGCTGGTTCCATAACCGCTCGCAGCTCACCTTGGTGCCCAGTTCCAGCCAGAGCCTGGAGTTGCAGCGCCGCAGTTTCGAACGTGTGCATCTGCTGGCGCGCGGCGTGGACAGCCAGCTGTTCCACCCCGCCAAGCGCAGCGCCGAGCTGCGCAGTCAGTGGGGGCTGGAGGATGACGAGCTGGCTGTGGTGCATGTCGGGCGCATTGCGGCAGAAAAGAACCTGACCCTGCTGGTGCGCAGCTTTCGCGCCCTGCAACAACGTTATCCACAGCGCCGCCTGAAGCTGGTGATGGTCGGCGACGGGCCGCAACGCCCGGTCTTGCAGAAAGAGCTGCCGGACGCTGTGTTCTGCGGCATGCAACGGGATCAGGCGCTCGCCGCCCACTACGCCAGCGCCGACCTGTTTCTGTTTCCCAGCCTCTCGGAAACCTTCGGCAATGTGCTGCTGGAAGCCCTCGCCTCGGGGCTCGCGGTGGTCGCCTATGACCAGGCTGCGGCCGGCCAACATATTCGCCATGGGCACAACGGCGCTCTGGCCATGCCGGGGGATGAAACAGCCTTTATCGACAGCGCCTGCTGGCTGCTGGAAGACCCGGAAACCCTGCGCCGGGTACGCCTGAATGCGCGGCAGCACGCCAGTCGTCAGGGCTGGCCGGCGATTGTTCAGCAGTTTGAAGCCTACCTGCGCAGCGCCGGCACCATCGCCATGACGCCAACCCGGTAGCCCATAAAAAAACCCGCACTAGGCGGGCTCTTTGTTGACCATCTGCGGCTTAACCACGGGCAGCCTTGATGGCCTCGATATAGGGCTCAGCCAAACGCTGATCCTGAATCAGGGCGACAAAATCATGGCCCTTGGCATCGACAGCATTCAGGTCGAAGCCGGCTTCCACGAAGAAAGCGAGGAAGCGTTCGAAATCATCGATACGCAGGCCACGATAAGCCTTGACCAGTTTGTGCAGCGACGGCGGGGTGTCATCGGCCGGTTCCACCGTGAGGAACAGCTTGATCGGCTCGTCACCAATCTCTTCGCCAATCACCTGTTTCTTGTCTTTACGCATGATGTATTTCTCTTAACGGGAAAGCGCCGGGCCGGCAGTTTACTCCGCGCCGGGGCCGGGGCTCAACGCGCGCGCTGCGTAGCGCTGTGCAGGTCGGCCCAGACATGGCCGTTGGGGTAGCTGAGGAACTGCACGTAGACGGTGCCGTTTCTGAGCAGATCGAGCAGCACGCGGTACTGCGCCAAGGGGTAATTGAGGTTGAGGGTTTTGCTCGCCTCATCAAAGCTCGGCCGTTTGAGGCTTTTGCCTTCGGACTCGAATCGCACCAGCACCCGGGTGGCCGCCGCGCCCTTGCTTACACCTTTGGTTTTCAACAGTAACCAGGTGGGCGAGGTGATAGGAATGGGCTGCTGGTTGGATTCGCGTTGGCTACCCACCACCACCGAATATTCGGTGACTTGCAGCACTTGCTGCTGCTCGGGCGCTTCCTGGCGCAGGTTCTGCTCATCCGGGGGCAGGTATTGTTCGTGGGGCAAGGCGGCAAAGGCCAGGGAAGAACCCGCGAGTAGCAGAGCCAAAAGGGAAACACGCAACACGTTCACGTCCTCGCAGAAAATCAGCGCGCCACCTTAGCACGCAGAACCGCCAAGAGCATCGCGGCTGAAGCCGCTCCTCCAGACCGCACAAAACCCGGAGGAACGGCTTCAGCCGCAATGCTTTTCCTGTGCCGATTTCGTCACCTGGGCAGGGCAAAACCATCAAGCCGGCAACCACCCGAAAGGCTCAGTCTTACGGTTACTTCCAGGGCTTCGAGGACGTTCCATGCGCCGCATCCAGATTATCGACAGCCACACCGGCGGCGAGCCGACCCGCCTGGTGATCGATGGTTTCCCCGACCTCGGCAGTGGCAGCATGGCCGAGCGCCGTGCCGTGCTGGCCGAGCGCTTCGACGCCTACCGCGCCGCCACCGTGTTGGAACCACGCGGCAGCGATGTGCTGGTCGGCGCCCTGCTCTGCGCCCCGGTAGACCCCAGCGCCTGTGCCGGGGTGATCTTCTTCAATAACAGCGGCTACCTCGGCATGTGTGGCCACGGCACCATCGGCCTGGTGATCTCGCTGGCCCATATGGGCCGCATCGGGCCGGGCACGCACCGCATCGAAACACCGGTGGGCACCGTCGAGGCCACCCTGCACGACGATCACTCGGTGAGCGTACGCAACGTGCCAGCCTACCGTTATCGCTCGGCCGTTACCGTGGAAGTGCCGGGCTATGGCGCGGTAACCGGTGATATCGCCTGGGGCGGCAACTGGTTTTTCCTGATCAGCCAGCATGGCCAGCGCATCGACGGCAGCAATCTGGATGCCCTCACCGCCTACACCGTTGCCATCAGCGCGGCCCTGCAAGCCCAAGGCATTTACGGCGCAGACGGCGGCGTGATCGACCATATCGAGCTGTTTGCCGACGACGCCAACGCCGACAGCCGCAACTTCGTACTCTGCCCCGGCAAGGCTTACGACCGCTCCCCCTGCGGCACCGGCACCAGCGCCAAACTGGCCTGCCTGGCCGCCGACGGCAAACTCGAACCCGGCGAGATCTGGCGCCAGGCCAGTGTGATCGGCAGCCAGTTCGAGGGGAGCTACAGCTGGCTCAACGACGGCGAACCGGGCCGGGTGATCCCCACCATTCGTGGCCGCGCCCACCTCAGCGCCGAGGCCACCCTGCTGCTGGAAGACGACGATCCGTTCGCCTGGGGCATCCGTCTGTGAATGCCGATGTGATCATCGTCGGTGCCGGCATTATCGGTGCCAGCTGCGCCCATGCCTTTGCCGAGCGCGGTCTCGATGTACTGCTGCTGGATGACCAACGCGGCGGTGCCACGGCGGCTGGCATGGGTCATCTGGTGGTGATGGATGACAACCCGGCCGAGCTCGCCCTCAGCCAGTATTCCCTGAGCCTGTGGCGCCAGCTGACGCCGCAGCTGGCCGACGACTGCGCCTACCGCAATTGCGGCACCCTGTGGCTGGCGGCCAACGATGCAGAGCTGGCGGTGGCCGAACAGAAGCGCGCGTTGCTCGAAGGCGAAGGCCTGGACTGTCGCCTGCTCACCGCCAGCGCCGTGCAGCAGGCCGAACCGATGCTGCGCCCAGGCCTGGCGGGAGGGCTGTATGTCAGCGGCGATGGCATTGTCTATGCGCCGAATGTGCTGCGCTGGCTGTTGGCGCAGCACCCCGCACGTATCCGCCAACAAAGCGCGCGCGCCGTGGAGGTCGCCGGCAATCGCCTGCGCCTGGACAGCGGCGAATGGCTGAGCGCCGAGGTAGTGGTTATGGCTACCGGCAGCGCCCGTGAGCTATGCCCGGAACTGCCGATCCGGGCAAAAAAAGGCCATCTGCTGATTACCGACCGCTACCCCGCCGGCATCCGCCATCAACTGGTGGAGCTGGGCTATGTCAGCAGCGCCCATAGCAGCTCCGGCACCTCGGTGGCATTCAATGCCCAGCCACGGCCGACCGGCCAAATCCTCATCGGCTCGTCGCGCCAGTTCGACAGTCTCGACCCTGCGGTAGAACTCGATGTACTCGCGCGCATGCTGCAGCGGGCCATCGACTATCTGCCTGGCCTGGCGCAGATGAACGCCATCCGCAGCTGGACCGGCTTTCGCGCCGCCACCCCGGATAGCCTGCCTCTGCTCGGCCCCCACCCGACTCAACCTGGCTTGTGGCTAGCCCTCGGCCACGAAGGCCTGGGCGTGACCACCGCCCCGGCCAGCGCGCAGTTACTGGCCAACCTGGTGTGCAACCAGGCCTGCGCCATCGACCCGACGCCCTATTCGCCACAGCGTTTTGCCCTGGCGGAGCAACCGGCATGACTACTTCCATCGCCCTGCATATCAACGGCAAGCCCCTCAGCGTCGCCCCCGGCACCAGCGTGGCCGCCGCGCTGTACCTGGCCGGTGATGGCAGCAGCCGTACCTCGGTAAGCGGTCAGCGCCGTGCGCCGCTATGCGGCATGGGCATCTGCCAGGAATGCCGGGTGACTATCGACGGCCAGCGTCGTCTGGCCTGTCAGACCCCGTGCAGCGCGGGCATGCAGGTGGAGACCCAGCCATGAAGCGCGATGTCGATCTGCTGATTATTGGCGCCGGCCCCGCGGGCATGGCGGCGGCCGTGGCGGCCAGCGCCAGTGGCCAGCGCATCGCCCTGCTGGATGACAACCCGGCCAGCGGCGGGCAGATCTGGCGCGCCGGCGTCAACGCACCGGTACCACCGGCCAGGGAACAACTGCATGCGCGCCTGGCCGCTGCCAGCAACGTCGAGCTGTTCACCGGTACCCGCGTGATTGCCCACACCGGCAGCCATGAACTGCTGCTGGAAAACGCCTTGCACAGCTGGCGCATCGGTTATGCCCAGGTGATTTTCTGCACCGGTGCCCGCGAGGTACTGCTGCCCTTCCCCGGCTGGACGCTGCCCGGCGTCACCGGGGCCGGCGGTCTGCAGGCGCTGCTCAAAGGCGGCGTGCCGGTGCGCGGCGAGCGTCTGGTGATTGCCGGCAGCGGGCCGTTGCTGCTGGCCAGTGCGGCCACCGCCAAAGCGGCCGGCGCGACGCTGGCCTATATCGCAGAACAGGCCTCGGCGTTGGCCCTGGCTGCCTTTGCTGCGCAGTTGCCGCGCTGGCCGAGCAAACTGAAGCAGGCCGTGCAGCTGTTCGACCACCACTACCACAGCAATAGTCAGGTGCTGGAAGTGCTGGGTGAAGGCCGCGTGCAGGCGGTGCGTATCCGCCAGGGCCGCACACAGCGGGAAATCCCCTGCGACCGAGTAGCCTGCGGCTTTGGTCTACGGGCCAATACCGAACTGGCGCAGACCTTGGGCTGCACCGTCAGTGCCCAGGCCATTGCGGTGGATAACCTGCAGCGCACCAACCTGGCCGGCCACTTCGCCGCCGGCGAATGCACTGGCATTGGCGGCAATGAGCTGGCCCAGGTGGAGGGTGCCATCGCCGGTTTCAGCGCCGTGGGCATGTTCGACCAGGCCCAGGCGCTGTTCGCCCGACGCGCCCATTGGCAGCGCTTCGCCGACTTGCTCAAGCGCCACTTCGCCCTCAGCCCCGAACTGAAAAAACTGCCGGCCGCCGACACCCTGTTGTGCCGCTGTGAAGACGTCGCTTTTGGTGCCGTCGCCCAGTACCGCAACTGGCAGCAGGCCAAGCTGCACAGCCGCTGCGGCATGGGTGCCTGCCAGGGTCGGGTGTGTGGCAGCGCCGCTGAATTTCTGCTCGATTGGCCCACCCCGATGCTACGCACACCCTTTGTGCCGGCACGCCTCGACAGCCTGCTGGCGGCGGCGGTGCTTCCCAGCGCAACGCAGCCAGTCGTAGAGTAGGCCCGCCGCCATGACCGGAGTTGCCCTCAGCCATGTTTCCCGCCTTGCTGCCCACACCCCGGGATTTGCCCGATCTGCTCGGCAGCCTGACACAGATCGCACCGCTGCTGGACGCCATGCCCGGGGTGGTGTTTTTCCTCAAGGATATGCAGGCCCGCTACGTGCTGGCCAACCAGACCCTGGCGCAACGCTGTGGTCTGCGCGACAAGGACGAGTTGCTGGGCAAGACCGCCGCCGAGGTGTTCCCGGCGCGTTTTGGTTCGCTGTATACCGAGCAGGATCTGCAGGTGATGAGCGGCGGCAACCCGCTCAGCGACCAGCTGGAACTGCATCTCTACCCCGGCCGCGAACCGGGCTGGTGTCTGACCCACAAACTGGCGCTGCGCGATCTGCACGGGGCGATCATCGGCATGGCGGGGATCTCCTACGATCTGCTGGCACCACAGTCCAGCCACCCCGCGTACCAGAAGCTGGCCAGCGTCGATGCCCATATCCGCCAGCACTATGCCCAGCCCATCAGCCTCAGCGACCTGACCCGGATTGCCGGGCTGTCGGTGGCGCAACTGGAGCGCCACTGCAAACGCATCTTCCAGCTCACCCCGCGGCAGATGATTCACAAAGCCCGCCTGGGTGCCGCCTCGCAGTTGCTGGCCGGCGATCTGCCGATCACCGAGATCGCCCTGCACTGCGGCTACACCGATCACAGCGCCTTCAGCCGCCAGTTCAAAGCCCTGACCGGGCTGTCGCCGACGCGCTATCGCGACAGTCTCGTCGCCCTCTAACCGACGTTACCCACAGGGTGCACGGGCGTTTTTCCCGCGCAGCCGTGTGCCCGCCATTGACCTTTATCCACAGCCAATCCTGGAGTCGAGCATGAGCAGCAAACCTAGCTGGAGTGGGGTGTTCCCCGCCGTTACCACGCAATTTCGGTCCGACTTCTCGGTGGACCTGGATGCCACCCACGCCGTCATCAGCGGTCTGGTGCGCGATGGCGTATCGGGGCTGGTGATCTGCGGCACGGTGGGGGAGAACACCTCGCTGAGCGTCGAGGAAAAAATCAGCCTGGTGGAAGTCGCCAAAGACGCTGCGGCCGGTCGTGTGCCGGTGATCTCTGGCGTCGCCGAATTCACCAGCCTGAATGCCAGCAAAGTGGCCAAGGAAGTGCAGCGCGTAGGTGCCGACGGCATCATGCTGATGCCGGCGCTGGTGTACTCCTCCAAGCCATTCGAAACCGCCGCGCACTTTCGCAGCGTGGCCGCCAGCATCGATCTGCCGGTGATGGTCTACAACAACCCGCCGATCTACAAAAACGACGTGACGCCGGACATCCTGATTTCCCTGGCCGACTGCGACAACATCGTCTGCTTCAAGGATTCCTCCGGCGACACCCGCCGCTTTATCGATGTGCGCAACGAAGTGGGCGACCGTTTCGTACTGTTCGCCGGTCTCGATGATGTGGTGCTGGAAAGCATTGCCGTGGGCGCGGTGGGCTGGGTGTCAGGGATGTCCAACGCCTTCCCGAAAGAAGGCGAAACCCTGTTTCGCCTGGCCAAGGCCGGCCGTTTTGCCGAAGCCATGCCGTTGTACGAGTGGTTTATGCCCCTGCTGCACCTCGATGCCCGCCCGGACCTGGTGCAGTGCATCAAACTTTGCGAGCAGATCATGCAACGCGGCAGCGCACTGACCCGCCCACCGCGCCTGGCGTTGCCCGACTGCGATCGGTTGTTTGTCGAAGGCGTGATGGAAAAGGCGCTGGCCAAGCGGCCGGTGTTGCTGGATGTAGGGTTGTAAAAGCATCGCGGCCAAAGCCGCTCCTACAGACTGTGTGGTCCCGTAGGAGCGGCTTCAGCCGCGAGCTTTTGATCATGAAACCTACAAGGCAAAAAGCCCTGCTGAAAGCGCAGTTGGCTGTAGCCAATGAGCATTTCAGCAGGGCTTTCTAACGCCGGAGGGCCGACGCGCCGCCGTTCGGGTTTTTACATCCCTTTTACGGCGTAGATCCCCGGCGCATTGCGCCAGTAGCCTTTGTAGTCCATGCCGTAACCAAACACATAACGGTCTACACAGGGCATACCCACGTAGTCAGCCTTCAGGTCCGGCCGCGCTTTGCGGTCGTGGGTCTTGTCCACCAGTACGGCGATGCGCACGTTGCGGGCACCGGAGTGGCGGCAGAAGTCGATGATCGCGCCGAGGGTGTGACCTTCGTCGAGGATGTCGTCGATGATCAGCACGTCGCGGTCAATAAAGGAGATTTCCGGTTTGGCTTTCCAGAACA
Organism: Pseudomonas sp. TE3786; assembly: GCF_054057335.1. Classification (NCBI taxonomy): domain Bacteria; kingdom Pseudomonadati; phylum Pseudomonadota; class Gammaproteobacteria; order Pseudomonadales; family Pseudomonadaceae; genus Pseudomonas; species Pseudomonas sp. TE3786. The sequence continues at coordinate 64,163 of NZ_JBSRZF010000023.1, read as the reverse complement.
GCTCGCCGCCGCTGGTTTCATTGCGGTAGCGGGTGGCGTGCAGGTAGGAGAGTTCCAGGGGGAAGTCGAGCTTGGGCAGCAGCTTGCCGGAGAAGATCAGGCCGCCGTTCATGACGCAGAACACCACTGGATTGCTTTCGGCCATTTCGCTGTTGATGGCGGCCGCCATGGTGTCGATGGCCACTTCGACCTCGGCATTGCTGTACAGGCAATCGGCTTCGGCCATTATTTGGCGAATATGGACGAGATCGACGGACATGGGCTATTCCTCACGGGGTTTAGTGCGCTGATCAAAACCTGATCATGGCGTCAAAATAAAAGTCGGCAAAGGTACGCATCCCCTTGCCATGGGGCAAGCCCCGTCGGTCACGTGTCGCCGATGATACGCGGCGTATCTGCTTGCGACATTTCCTGTGCTGGCGGACAGGAAATGTTGTGGACCACACGGTCACCGCGCCACTTGGCATATCGAATGCTTTACTCTTGTCACAATTTTTTGCCAGCCAGTTTCGGAGCTTACCCATGCCCATCCGTGAAATCCGCCACCCACTGATCCGCCACAAGCTAGGTCTGATGCGTCGCGCCGATATCAGTACAAAAAACTTCCGCGAACTGGCACAGGAGGTGGGCGCTCTGCTCACTTACGAAGCAACCCAGGACCTGCCGCTGGAAAGCTACGCTATCGAGGGTTGGTGTGGCACCGTCCAGGTGGAAAAAATCGCTGGCAAGAAGATCACCATAGTTCCAATTCTGCGCGCCGGCATCGGCATGCTCGAAGGCGTGCTCAGTCTGATTCCGGGTGCCAAGGTCAGCGCCGTGGGCGTGGCCCGTAACGAACAAACCCTGCAAGCGCACACCTACCTGGAAAAACTGGTGCCGGAAATCGATGAGCGCCTGGCGCTGATCATCGACCCGATGCTGGCTACCGGTGGCTCGATGGTCGCCACCATCGACCTGTTGAAAAAAGCCGGCTGCAAGGATATTCGCGCCATGGTGCTGGTGGCCGCGCCGGAAGGCATCAAGGCGGTGCAGGACGCCCATCCCGAAGTCACGATCTTCACCGCTTCCATCGATGAAAAGCTCAACGAACACGGTTACATCATTCCCGGGCTTGGCGATGCCGGCGACAAGATCTTCGGCACCAAGCAAAAGGACGCGTAACCCATGCAGGACGAATTCAACGATCCACTCTGGCGCACCGTGCTATCGGGTGCGCAAATGCTCTTCGTGGCCTTTGGCGCGCTGGTGCTGATGCCGCTGATTACCGGTCTGGACCCCAACGTGGCGCTGTTCACCGCGGGCCTTGGCACCCTTCTGTTCCAGGTGGTGACGGGCCGTCAGGTACCGGTATTCCTCGCCTCGAGCTTTGCCTTTATCACCCCGATCATTCTCGCCAAAGGCCAGTTCGGCCTCGCCGCGACCATGGGCGGCATCGTCGCTGCCGGCTTTGTGTACACCTTCCTCGGCCTGGCCGTGAAGATCAAAGGCACCGGCTTTATCGACCGGATGCTGCCGCCCGTGGTGATCGGCCCGGTGGTGATCTCCATCGGCCTGGCCATGGCTCCCATCGCTGCCAATATGGCGATGGGCAAGGCCGGTGACGGTACCGAGCTGATCCCGTACAAAACCGCCATGCTGATTTCCATGCCGGCCCTGCTCACCACCCTGATCGTGGCAGTGTTCGGCAAAGGTATCTTTCGCCTGGTGCCGATTATTTCCGGGGTGCTGGTGGGCTTTGCCCTGGCGTTCTACTTCGGGGTGGTCGATACCGCCAAGATTGCCGCCGCGCCTTGGCTGGAACTGCCAAAATTCACCGCGCCGGAATTCAACTGGCAGGCGATCCTGTTTATCGTGCCGGTAGCCCTGGCACCCGCCATCGAGCATATCGGTGGGGTGATTGCAGTGGGCAGCGTGACCGGTCGCGACTACCTGAAAAAGCCCGGCCTGCACCGCACCCTGCTGGGTGACGGCATCGCCACCTCGGTTGCCGGCCTGTTCGGTGGCCCGCCCAACACCACCTACGCCGAAGTCACCGGCGCGGTGATGCTGACCAAAAACTACAACCCGAAAATCATGACCTGGGCGGCAGTCTTCGCCATCGTCCTGGCCTTTATCGGCAAGTTCGGTGCCCTGCTGCAAAGCATTCCGGTACCGGTCATGGGCGGCATTCTGTGCCTGCTGTTCGGCTCCATTGCGGCGGTGGGCATGAACACCCTGATCCGCCACAAGGTCGACCTCAGCGAAGCGCGCAACCTGGTGATCGTTTCCGTGACCTTGGTGTTCGGCATCGGCGGCGTACTGGTCGGCACCGGCACAGGCCCCGACGACGTCGGCCTGAAAGGCATCGCCCTGTGCGCCATCGTCGCCATCGCCCTCAACTTGCTGCTGCCGGGTAACGACAGCTGGAAGCACAAGACTGACGGCGAGATTGATATCTAACGCGTACCACGCGGCGAGTAACCCGAATGGGGTTATTCGCCGCGCTGTTTCTGCCCCTTGGTTTTCATACCGTAGCGAATATCGGCAATGACTATTTCCCGGTGTTCCGGCATCACGCTGGAGATCATCACGGTGGCGTCGGCTTGCTTGATTACCCTATAAGCCTGCGTCCCCAATAAGGTACTTTGCCTGGCCAACAGCAAGGACGGGGCAAAGGGTGAAGTTCTCCACTCCGGCACTCCGTAATATTCAATATCCCCACCTGCGGTAACTTTCATCCCCAGGGTCCACCAACTACCGACTGCATTGGTCGAAGTTACGCCTGGAATCAAGTAGTCGCCAATAACCGTACGAATTGACACGCCATCTGGGTTCAACCAGATTCCTGGCCAGCGCCGTCTCTCAGTGCCGAGATAACAATGCACAAGCGGCATTCTCAAAGAAGTGGTATTGCCCTTGGGTAAGTAAACATGAATGACCACCACGGGCTCATCGGCGGCTACCCACTTCCTTTTTCCGTACATATAAAGATCGTCTTGAAGCTCGTTGTCGGCCGCACCGTACAACGGCAACAAGCTATCGCGTGCGTTGCCAGGCAATTGATACCAATTGGCGTCGCGCTCTAGGGACAATATGGCGAGGCCCTTGTGGCCACCCTGTTCGCCGAGTTTTATCGACTCCGGCGCGCCCCGCTGATTACCGGTCAGACCAAACCCCTGACCGAACCAACCTTTATCGAATTTGAATTCCGCGCGGGCCCAGCTCGGGCTTGAATAGTCCCGTTCGTCAACCATCACCCGTGCCAGGCTGCACCAATCTGCAGGGGCATTCGGATCGTTCGCCACAGAATGACCTGCGCGGCAGACCACCGGCTTTATCGGCTTTTCCGGGCTGGCGGAAGCCAAGCGGTTGTCCCAGGCACAATGCTCGCCGTCATTGGAGGCACAGATCAGATCGCCTTGGGGGTTTTCACTTAGAAAGGTGTTGAAGCCGAAGTAGTCGCCACGTTTCCAGGTCGCGTAGTAATCACCGAACACTTGATTGCACCAGTGCTCCGAGGACTCATAGCCGGAAATGCCATAAATCCGCTTATGGTTCGCACCACAGGACAATGAAGCGGCTGTTGCAGGGGGGATAACATCCGGACTTTCCCAATGACAGCTTTGCCCTGCATCGATGCTGTAGCAGGAAACATCACCCTTATTATCCAGACGAACATAGGTGGCATAGGGGGGAGCGTTCCATCTTATCCAGGGGGTTGTCGCACTGGCCACTGACGGCAATACAAGCAAAAGCGAATAAAGCGCTGCCTTGTTCATGTTCCACCTCAAATTTACTGCGTTAATTTGAAGAGCACATAAACAGACTAAGTAACGGCATCAACTTGGTTCAACCCACTGTAACTGTATTAACCGTGCGAATGCTCTTGGCAAACGCGCACTGCATTCCCGTTGCCTACGCCAGGTTCATTACTGAAATTACTTTCCGTCGACGGCGAGCCCACTGTTTGCAGCGGCTGGATATGCAGTGCCATTCCAGCTAACGACTGCCGTACAAAATCCTCTCGGCCAGATCATCCGCCACCCGCGACGGTGAACGTTTGTCCGCCTGGGCGTGGCCGTAGATTTCGGTGAGGCGTCGATCGATCTGCGTCAAGTGCGCGGTAATCGCCGGCAACTCTTCGCCGCGATGCTTGAGGGCAACATAGATCAGGCCGCCGGAGTTGATCACATAGTCCGGCGCGTAGAGGATGCCGCGCGTTTCCAGATCGTCCGCTACCGCCGGGCTGAGCAGTTGATTGTTGGCCGCACCAGCCACCGCCGAACAACGCAGCTTGGCCACGCTCTGGGCATTCAATACACCGCCCAGGCCACAGGGGGCGAGGATGTCACAGGGGGTGCAGAGCAACGCTTCGTTGGCCACCGGCCGCGCGTTCAATTGCTCCACGGCCAGCTGCACGCGGCCGGGGTCGAGGTCGCTGACCAGCAGTTCAGCGCCCGCCGCATGCAGTTGCTCGGCCAGCGCAAAGCCGACATTGCCCAGGCCCTGAATCGCCACCCGCAAGCCTTCCAGATCATCGCTGCCCAAACGCGCCTGGGCGGTGGCACGGATACCGGCGAATACGCCCATGGCAGTGTGGGGCGAGGGATCGCCGGCGCTGGTGGTGCTGGTCACATGGCTGGTGTACTGCGCGACGCAGTCCATATCGGCACTCAGGGTGCCGCTGTCGACGGCGGTGATGTACTGCCCACCCAGGCTGTCGATGGCGCGGCCAAAGGCTTCGAACAGCGCGGCGCGATCATCCACACCCGGCGGGCGCAGAATCACTGCCTTGCCGCCACCCTGGGCGAGCCCGGCCAGCGCCGCCTTGTAGCTCATGCCCTGGGCCAGGCGCACGGCGTCCTCGATGGCGCTGTTTTCGTCCGGGTAGCTGAGGTAGCGACAACCACCCAGGGCCGGGCCCAGGCGGCTGTTGTGGATAACAATGACGGCCCGCAGCCCGGTGGCAGAATCATTAAAACAATGCAGGGCCTCGACACGTGCCGCTTCCAGTAAAGCGAACATGCGGTGACTCCTTGTTGTTGTAATTCCCAGCAGTGTAGTTGGCCCCCACCAAAACCAACCGACCCACCGGGCATAAGCATCGCTGCGGCCCGCCGTGCCGGGCATAAAGAGGGCTGGACGAAGCGCGGCCGACCCGCTACAAACCTAGGGCGACCCGGAGAATCCGATGACCCCACGCCAAGCCTGCCTTGCCTGTCTCGACCGTGAACCGCCCGCGCCGTTCGAAGCCGCGCTCTGGCTGGCTGCCGAACACGATGAAAGCCTGGTGCCGCAGCAGGTACTGCGCGACTTCAGCGGTCTGACCCAACAGGTCAGCAGCGGCCTGCCCCACCTCCCCGCTCATGAACTGGCGCAACCCCTGTTACGGCGCCTGGGCGAACTGGATTTTCACGAAGACGACAGCAGCCCCCTGCTACCCCGAAGTGCCCTGCTCGACCAGGTACTGCTGCGCCGGCGTGGGCAGCCATTGTCCCTGGCCCTGATCGCACTGGAGCTGGCGCAACGTCTGCAAATTCCCCTGCAAGGGGTGAACTTCCCCGGGCATTTTCTGCTACGCGTACCGGCCGCCGACCACCTGCTCGACCCCAGCAGCGGCCGCCGTCTCTACACCCGCGACTGCCGCGAACTGCTGCTGCGCCACCTCGGCCCGAAAGCCGAACTGCAAGCCAGCCACCTGCAAAGCTGCAGCCCCAAGCAAATGCTGCAACGCCTGTCGCGCAACCTGCGCAGCCTGCACACCCAAGCGCTAGAACCCCTGGCGGCGCTGAAAGACGCCGAGCGGGTGCTGCTGCTCGGGCAACCGAACCTGATCGACCACCTGGCCCGCGCCGACATCTACCGGCAACTGGAATGCCCACAAGGCGAACGCTACGACGTCGAGCATGCACTGCTGCTCTGCGACGACACCGCCCAGCGGTTGTTGCTTAGCGAACGCTTACGGCAGTTGCGGGCTACGCCGGAATTGCATTGAGAGGTGCCGAAGCCCTAGGCCAGGTTGGCTTTGGGGAATCAGTGTGTGCAGGAATCGAGGCACAAGCCCACAACGGCCCGCATTCCGCTATGGGATAACCGACCGGCGCTCCGGTTTAGCGAGCTTTTAAACGATCAAAAACATCGCGGCTAAAGCCGCTCCTACCGGGGAGCGCGGATACTCCCTAGCGCGCAATGCTCAAAGCCTCCCGGTAAACCTGCACCTGATTGCGCCCACAATCCTTAGCCATATACATCGCCGCATCAGCATTCTTGGTCAGCTGCACCTCATCCACCCCATGCTCCGGAAAAATCGCAATCCCGGTACTCGAGGACAAACTCAACGGCTGCGCACAATCCAATTCAAACGGCTGATTCAGCGCCTCACGAATCTTCTCCGCCACCACCAACGCATCCTGCTCCGCCTCGATCACCGGCAGCAGCACCACAAACTCATCCCCACCCAAACGCCCGACTATGTCCGACTCACGCACACAGTGCTGCAAACGCTCCGCCACCACCTGCAGCAGGGCATCCCCCACATGGTGGCCAAGGGTGTCGTTGATCGGTTTGAAGCGATCCAGATCGATAAACATCAACGCCAGCCGCGCCCGGTTGCGCCGCGCCTGAGCCAGGGCATGGGTCAGGTGATCACTGAACAGCGCCCGATTGGGCAGCCCGGTGAGGGCGTCGTGTTCCGCCTGGTGACGTAAACGGGTTTCGCTGTCACGCAGCTCGCGGGTCATTTCCCGCGCCAGGGCCAACGCCCGTGAGTGCCCGGTAGTCAGCACCCAGGTAAGGACGCTGAGCAACAGACTCAGGGCCAGGCCGGCCCCGGCGATCAGCCCCGAGTTGTCTTTGCTGATCGGCCGTTCGCGCTGCTGCTCGCCAAGCATTTCCAGGGTCCAGGTGCGGCCCGCCACTTCCAGGTATTCCACGGCATCGCTGCGTAGGTTATAGGCTCTGCCGCTGCCCTGACTGGAGTTGTAGAGCAGCGACTGCTTGGCCATCTTGACGCCTTCATAGATGCGGATCGACGCCGAGGCCGCGCGGCCGCCATACAGGCTGGCCATCAGCTTGTTGATGCGCAGCGGAGCCACTACCCAGCCGATCAGCGCGGCACGGCGCTCGGCCTGGGTCTGATGGGCATGGCCCTTGGCATACACGGGCAGGAACATCAGAAAGCCGGCGTTGGTCTGGGTGTCGGTTTCGCCAGGGATAACCAAGTCCACCTTGCCGGTGATCTTCGCATCGCCAGAGTCGCGGGCGCGCTCCATGGCCAAGCGCCGCTCGGCATCGGCGTAGGGGTCGATGCCCAGCACCAGTTGGCTGTTGCCCGACAGCAGTTCCATCTGCACCACCGGTGCATAGAACTCGCGGTCGCCTTCCGGGCGCACCTGGTAGTCGGTTATACCGCTCCGTTGTTGTGCGGCGATCAACGCCGGCAGATCGCTGCGGGCGGTCCATTGCACATAGCCGATTCCTTCCAACCCGGCAAAGTCGGCACCCAGTTGCAGGGAATCGAGGTAGGTTTTGAATTCCTCACGGCGCACCTGATCCGAGGCGGCAAACAGACCCTGCACGCCGCGTAGCACCTGCTCGTAGGCGGCCACGCGCTGATCGATGCTGCTGGTGGCTTCACGCAGGTTGTAGTCGGCGGTTTCCAGCCGATCGATCAGGGCATTGCGCTGCTCGTGCTGCCACAGCCAGTAAGTGATGCCCAGCGACACCAGCAGCATCAGCGGGGCGAGCAGCTTATAGCGCAAGCCAAGGCGGGACATGATCAGAAATCAACCAGGGTATGGGCCAGATCCGCTGGCAGGTACTTGGCGAAAATACGCTCCACCGTACCGTCGGCACGCATCCCGTCGACTATCGCCCGCCACTGCGCGCGCTCTTCGATCGACAGTGCCTTGTTCGACATGATCAGGCCATGGGGCGTTGGCGCATCACCGGTTTCCACCACCCGGGTGTGCTGGCGCAGCACTTCGCTCTGCACCTGGGGATAGTCGAACGGCTCGATGATCATGCCCTGGATCTGGTTGGCCATCAGCACTTCGTAGAGCGGCTCCAGGCGACTGGCATTGCGCACACGCTGCTGACTGGTGAGTTCATCGACCAACTGATTGGCCCGTGGGCTGTAGCGAAAACCGCGGATCACCCCCAGCTGCAGGGCCGGGTTGGCGGCGAATTCGGCCAGACTCTGCACCTCGGCATCCTCGCGCACCAGCAGGTAGAACTGATCGGAGAAGTACCAGGCAAAGCTGGCGTAGCGATTGCGCGCCTCGTCGGCAATGCCGGACAGGCTGAAGTCCAGCGCGCCCTGTTCGATCAGCTGCCAGATGCGCGCGCGTGGCAGCAGGGTCACGGTGACCTTGCAGCCACTGCGGCGGATCAGCTCTTCAGCGAAGTCTTTATCGATGCCGGCGTCGGTGTCAGCCGAATACAGCAGGCCATGGTCGTGCAACGCCAAAGTCATGGTGCGGCTGCACGAAGCCCCTGGCGAGGCTTGCGCCAGTGTCGAGCTGCCCAGAATGAGTGCCCCCAACAAAACGGAAAGAAACGGCCGCATCACACCCACCACCCCGAAAACGGACGACACCATGCGTAAGATATTTCCCAGTTATACGCCTGCCCAGGCAAAAGAGTAGGTCAGCAACGGCAACTTGCATGGCTTGTAGCCACTATCTTCTGCCAGATCGTCGTTCGCAAATATGACAACGCCCCTTTCGGGGCGTATTCGGCATGTGGCGGGGGCTGCGCTGTTACTTCAGCGCGGTTTCCATGTCCGCTGGCGGCGCTTTCGGTTTGATCAGGCTGAAATCGATCAATGATTTCTTGGTGCCATAGGGATCGCCAATCAAGCGTGGCCGTACCTTGAACTCGGCGCTGACGATACTTTTGCTGGGGTCGTACTCATCGAAGGTCAGCCCGGCCAGATCGGCCCAGGTGTGGATCAACTGCGAGCTGCTGTAGGGTCGTTTGGTATCGGCGATAAAACTCCATTCATGCCCGCTGCGCCACTTCGGCGAGGCCCAGACCATAAAGGGAATGGTGTACATAGGCGCGGTCGGCTTGGCCTCGTTACGCCCCAGCACATTGCCCGAGCTCGAGTCGAACACATCTTCGCCGTGGTCGGAGAGGTACAGCAGGAAGCCGTTGTCGTCCTTCCTGGCGTATTCGTTGATCAGGCTGGAGACCACGAAATCGTTGTACAGCACAGCATTGTCGTAGCTGTTGTAGGTCGGCAACTGGTCATCACGCAGGCCCGCTGGCGCCCCGGTACGGTCGGTGAATTTCTCGAACTCCGGCGGATAGCGGTACTGGTAGCTCATATGGGTGCCCAGCAGATGCACGACGATAAACTTCTTCGGCGCGTCTTCCTGCAGCACCTTGGCAAACGGTGCCAACACATCGCCGTCGTACTGACGGGCGTTCTGGTTGCGGTTGTTGTTCAGGTACACCTGCTCGTCCGCCTGTTCGGAAAAGGTGGTGAGCATGGTGTTGCGTTTGGTCATGGTCTGCTGGTTGGTGATCCAGTAGGTCTTGAAGCCGGCCTGTTTCATCACGCTGACGATCGACGGAGTTTTCAGGTACAGATCCGGATTCTCTTCGTCGGCGAAGGTCAGCACCTGCTGCAGGGCTTCAATGGTGTAGGGGCGTGGCGTGACCACATCGTCGAATACCAGCATGTCCTGGCGCAGCTTGTCGAGGTTCGGGGTGGTGTTGCGCGGGTAGCCGTACAGGCTCATGCGCTGGCGGTTGGTGGACTCGCCGATGACCAGCACCAGGGTCGCCGGCTGTTCGCCCAGGCTGCTTTTCAGGTGTTTGAGCGGCGGAATCTTCGCCGCGTCAGTGAGCATGCCCTGCATATTGCCCAACTGCTCACGGTACTGGCGATAACCCAGCACCAGCTGCCATGGCACGGCTGGCTCCAGGCGCGCTTCCACTTTCAACAGGGCATCGCCGAAGGTTTTCTCCCGCAGACCCTGGCTGATCAACGGATAACCCAGGGAACAGAGCAACATAAATGCCGCCGCAGCGAAGGCCGGTTGGCCGCTCATCTGCACCGGGCGCACCCGCCGCCACAACAAGTAGGCCACCAGGCTATGCAAGGCAAAGGCGGGCAACATCCACCAGGCGAAGTATTGGGTCAGGTATTCGCTGCTTTCGGCCATGTTCGATTCGAACATGATGAAAATCACGCTCTGGGAGAACTCCTGGCCGTAAATAAAGAAGTAACCCAGGCTGACCAGCGAGGCAGCCCACAGCAGCAAACCGATGCCGCCAGCAATGGCGCGGGTTTTGGTCGGGAACAGCAGCACCGGCACCAGCCACAGCGCACTCATCAGAAAGGCTTGGCGAAACCCGGTGAAGCCGGAGGTGCCCGTGAGCTGAATCAGCAATTGCGGAACGCAGGAGAAATACCAGAAGAACAGAAACAACCAGCCGATACCGGCCCAGTCGACGCCCCACCCTTTCTTGCTCCGTACGTGCATGCCGCTTCGCTCCACCGCTGACTAGGCTTCCACCGCGCGGCAACAAAGGCAGAGCCAGCGCAGCGGTTCGTTGAGTCAAGCACCTTATGGGGGTAAGTGTGAAAAATATGTCGGCTGGCGGATTTAAGCAGGTGAGATCAGTTGGAGGGGCTTGGCTTCTTTGGCGAAGTAGAAGTGAGCAAGGCGGCCCGGCGAGCCACCTCGCTCGCGCCTCACATCAACCAACCCAGGGATTTGGCGCGTGCCACGGCCTGGGTGCGGCGCTCCACCCCGAGTTTGACGTTGATTCGCCGCGCATGGGTTTTCACCGTGTGCAGGGAAATATGCAGGCGGTCGGCGATCTGCAGGTTGGAGTAACCCTGGGCGATCTGTTCCAACACGGTCTTTTCCCGCGCGCTCAGCGGTGAGCTCTCCGCGCTTGCCTGACTGCCCGCCCCTGCCTGGTTAAGCAGCGAGCGCAGCTCCAGCGGTTCGGCCAGATGGGGCAGCACTTGCTCCAGCCACGCCCCGAACTGCCCATGCAACGCCTGCAGCTCGGGGCTTACGCCTTGTTGCTGAGCGGTTTCCAGGGCTACCCGGAGCATGGCTTCCGCGGATTTTTCCTGGCCATTGGCAAGCAGCGCCTGCACCAGGCTGAAACGGCAGCGATTGAGCAGGTGGAAATAACCGTTGCGCTCGCAGTCCGCGCTGAGCTGCTGCAAACCTTCCAGCGCCTGACTGACATCGCCGAGCTGCAAGTCGGCCAGGGCCAGGTGATAGCGCAGGCGTGGCAACAGGTCGTAGAAAGCGGATGGTGCCAACAGGTCGCGCTCGCGGTAGTTGTCCAGGGTTGCCTGCAATACCGTGCGGGCGCGCTGAGCTTCGCCCTGACGCAACCACAAGGCACCGTGCGCCAGTTGCAACACGCCGTGGTAACGCACTTCGGGGACGTGCTGCCATTGCATCAAGCGTTCGGCCTTGCGTAACAGCTGGAAGGCCAGGGTGAAGTCATTGGCCTGGGCGGCCAGTTCTGCCAGGCCCTGGTACCCGAAGATGATATAGGCGTCCTCACAGGCCTCAGCCGCAAGCAGACCACTGTTATAAGACGCCTGCGCCGCTTCAACATGGCCCTGGCTGGCCAGCAGGCTGCCGCGCAGCAGCAACAGGCGACCCAGTACCGGCCCTTGCAGCCCGGCCGCCTGCAGGTGTTGCAGACACAGTTCAATCAGCTCCAGCGCACCGCGGGTATCGCCGAGAATCGCCAACTGATGACCACGGTCGACGCTGAGCAACGCTTCGAACAGCACGCTGCCATTCAGCCGCGCCAGCTTCAGGCCTTCCTGGATATAGTCGCGCGCATCGTTAAGCATGTTTTCCGAGAACGCCTGCTGCGCCAGTGCCTGGTAACACAGGGCGCGTTGCGACCAGGCACCGTCCACCAGCACTTCCAGGGCCTGCAGCGACTGCTCGCGAGCACTGCGCTGACCACGCTGGCGTTGCAGTACACCCTGGATCGCCTGGTAATGGGCGAGCAGCTGGCGCTGTTGGCGCAGCGAGGGTTGCGGAAAGAAACGCCCAAGGTCTTCCAGACAATCGTCCACTTCGTCCAGCCGTGCACAAATCAGCAGCGCCCAGGCCTGCAAGGTGATCAGCCGGGGCGTGCTGGAGTACAGACTGGCGGGCAGCTCGTGACGCCATTGCAGGAACTGGGCAACGCTCTGCCCCACCAGCAATTGCTCCTGACCGAAACGCTGCAGGTAGTTGGCCGCCACATCCGGTTGGTTGGCAAACAGCGCATGCTCCACCGCCGCGCGCACATCGCCATGGCTGGCAAACCATTGGCAGGCGCGCACATGCGCCTGGGTCGGGGCCGGGGCCGCGCACTGGCGCTTGAGCACCGCCGCCACCGGCCGCGACAGGCGGAACCACTCGCCGCAGCTGTCCAGGCCGAGGAAAAACAGTTGCCGCGCCTGCAGCTCTTCGAACAGCTGGGCACCACCCTCGTCGAGCACGTGCTCGCACAAGGCGGCAGAAAAACGTGGCATATGGGACAACAGCGACAGCGCGCGCAACAGGCTTGGCGACAGGCCGTTGAGCACTTCGCGGGCGATATATTCATTGAGCAACGGCGTACCGGAGCTCAAGCGCTCCGGCAGGTTTTCCGCGGTGCCTTTGATCAGCAGCAGGCACACGCCCGCCACCCAACCTTCGCTGTTGTGCAGCAGTTGGGTGCGCAGTTCCGGCGGCAGCTCCAGGTGATGCTGCTGCAACAGGCCGTTGAGTTCGTGCTCCTCCAGGGCCAGGGCCGGGGCATCCAGCTCCAGCAGGTCGCCCTGCAGCATCAGCCGCGGCAGGTTCCAGGCCGGACGCCGGCGGCCACCGATCCACCAGCGTAGGGTATGCGGGGCCTGCTCCAGCAAGCGATCCAGGCAGTCATCGAGTTCCGCGCAGGCATCGCGCGGGTAGTCATCAAGAACGATCCACAGGGGAGTTTCGCTACGGCTGAGCAGGCTGCACAGCTCGTCATAGGTGTCGCCCTCTTCCACCGGGCGGCCCAGCGCCTTGGCCAGGCGCGTAAGCAACTCCACCGGGGTCAGGGCACGACCGAGCAGGTCCAGCCACACCACCTGGGTGCCGACCGGTGCCTGCCGTACACATTCGTTGAGCAATACGCTTTTGCCAAAACCGGCCGGCGCACAGATCAGCGCCAGGCGGCTGTCGCCGGCCAGCAGCGCCTGAACCAGGCGTGGACGGGGAAAATGCGCGGCCGGCAGACGCGGCAGCGGGCTGTCGGATAAACGCAGGGGACGCGGTCCAATCGGGTGGACGTTAAGCATGGTCGATGCCTCTGCTTTTTTTGTTTTTATCAGGGGTCCAGCTGCGACCGATCTTAACCATGATCGGTGCCGAAAAGAGCGTGCCAGACGAAAAAGGCGACCCGCGGGCCGCCTTATTCATACACCTTAGCGGTGATCATCAAGCTGTTTGATGGTGGAGCGCGCCAGACACGCCCCACCTCATCACGGTTTAACGAACACCAGCGTTACGCAGAGCTGCCGGGGTGTAGTCGGTCGCCGAGGTTTTGATGCCGAACTCATACGACTTCTTCTCTTCGTTCATCATGCCGATGGCCAGGTAGCGGCCAGCGATGATGTCGTAGAGCGCTTCGAAGGCGTAGGCCGGAGCCTGAGCCACGTACTGCTGATAGAGCATGGCTTCACCCACGCGCCACAGCTGGCCACGACCGTCATACATTTCCGAAGCCACGATGGTCCAGGAGTCTTCGTCGACGTAGAACTTACGTTTGGCGTAGATGTTGCGCTCGCCGGATTTCAGGTTGGCTTCCACTTCCCACACGCGGTGCAGCTCGTAACGTGCGAGGTCCTGGTTGGTGTGGCCAGTCTTGAGGATGTCGGCGTATTTAACGTCTGACGATTCCAGCTTGTAGTTGTTGTACGGGATGTACATTTCTTTCTTGCCGATCAACTTCCAGTCGTAACGGTCAGGTGCACCGTTGAACATGTCGAAGTTGTCCGAAGTGCGCAGACCGTCCGAGGCAGTGCCTGGGCCGTCGTAGGAAACCTGCGGCGCACGACGTACACGACGCTGACCGGCGTTGTAGATCCACGCCATGCGCGGCTCTTTAACCTGGTCGAGCGACTCGTGCACCAGCAACACGTTACCGGCCAGACGTGCCGGCGCGGTCACTTGCTGTTTGAAGAACAGCAGGGCGTTGGCAGCCTTGTCACTGTCCACACCTGACATGTGTTGCGGGAAGGACACCTCATCGGTGAAGTTCACCAGGGTGTAGCTACCGTTGGTTTGCGGCGTGGCCTGGGTATAGCTGCGGCGCAGGTTGCCACCGCGGTAACGGGTGATGTGGTTCCAGATCACTTCCAGGCCGTTCTGCGGAATCGGGAATGCGTAGTAACGGCTGTCAGTGAAATTCTGCAGGCCGTTGCCGCCTTCCACCGTGGTGGTTTTGGCCGCGCTGACTTTAGCTGCTTCGTTCACTGCATCCGGTACCGACACCGTACGGTGGCTGGTGTACACCGGCAGCTTGTAGGTGTCGGGGTAACGCTTGAGCATTGCCAGCTGGCCAGCCGAGAGCTTGGCCTTGTATTGGTCGGCGTTGGCCGCGGTGATGGTGAACAGTGGTTTTTCGTTGGCAAACGGATTGCCGAGGAAGCCGCCATCGCTGACCGAGGCTGCGTTCTTCGGCAGGCCACCGGTCCAGGCGGGAATGCTGCCATCGGTGTTGCCGGCTTTCTCACCGCCCAGTGGCGTGAGGGTGGTGCCGAGTTTGGCCACTTCCGCAGCCGGTACAGCGGCCAATACGCTGCTGGCTAGCAGCGAGAGGGCCAGGGCACCAAACAGATTTTTCGTTGTTTTCATTGTTCTTGTAGTCCTCTGTTATTTCCGCAAGCAGTTCTTAGAAGTTCACGCCAACGCTGAGGGCCAGGAAGTCACGGTCGGTGAGCACGTTGTAATCGCCGCCGAAGAAGTTGGTGTAAGACAGGCTCGCGGTGTAGGTGTTGCGGTACTCGGCGTCCAGACCGATGCTCGCGGCCTTGGCACCTTCGTTGAACACTGGGCCATACCCATCGACATCGTGCGACCAGGACAGGTTCGGCTTGAGGTTCACACCGGCGAACGCATCGCTGTAATCCCAGATGGCGCGAGCACGGTAGCCCCACGAGGTATTGGTGTAGTAACCGTGAGGACCGCCCTGGGCCATGTTGCCGAAGGTGGAGTCGCGGCCATAACGCAGGTCGTCGATGTGCTCCAGGCCACCGATGGAGTTGGCACCTACCTCACCAACGATGGTTACCCGATCCGCGCCCATTACCTGGTCGAAGAAGTGGGTGAAGGTGGTTTGCACTTGGGTGACTTCTTTGCGGTTGTAGCCGCGGTGATCTTCCAAAGCCGTGCCACGAGCAGCCAGAACGCCCCCCAAACCGCCACCCGCAGCACCATAGGCACCAGCCGGGCTGGTAGCTGCCAACGGTGTCATATCGTTGGTGTTGATCTGCAGCGGCATGTTCGGCCGGTAGCTGATTTCACCCGACCAGGCGGTACCGGTAGGCAGCGTGGTGGAGAAGCTCAAACCGTACAGCTGAATGTCTTCCGGATACTCGAAGTAGTACTTGCCGCGCCCTAGCAAAATCGGTTGTGCCAAGGCACCACCGGCGGTAGTGAATGCGCGCTGGATATCGGCGGCGCTGCCGTTCTGAATACCCAGGAACGGTGTACGCGAGTGGTAGTTCATGAAGTACGCACCGTACTCGGTCTCGTCACCTTGCCAACGCAGTGCCGTGCCCCATTGGCCGCCGTCGCGAGCATCACGATCACCTCCACGCGGTACCGCCAGGCCCTGGGAGTTGACGTCCACACCGATACTCGACAACAGCGCCTTGGTGCTTGGCGAGTTCAGGGTACGAACGGTAGCCGCATCGAGAATACGGTAGTTGGTATCGCAACCTTCCTGCAGCACGTCGGTGCTGGAGAAGAAGGTGCCGCAGTTATCCACAACCGTCTGGTCCCATTCCAGCTGGTAGAAGGCCTCGGCCGAGAGGTTCTCGGTAAAGCTCTGGGACAGGTAGAACATGTTGACCGGAATCAGACCTTCCTTGACCTCCGCGCCTGGACGGCGGAAGGCGGACACGTCGACCGGGTTGATCGAGTTGATGCCGTTCTGGATAAAGGTACTTTCACCCCAGCTCACTACCTGCTTACCCAGACGCACGCTGCCTGGCTGCTCGGCGATGGCGTAGTTGTGATAGGCGAAGGCATCGAGCAGTTGGTAGCCAGAAGACTTGGCACCCATCTTGGCGTGGTCGTCGTCGATGTCGGCGTACTCGCGGCTTTCGTCTTTCAGCTCGAAGTCGTACCAGTATTTGCCGCGCAGGAAGATACCGGTGTCGCCATATTTGAGTTCAAGGTCATGAATGCCTTTGAAGATTTTCGAGAAGGTTTTGTCCCTTCTGAAATTCATCCGGCCGTCATCGTTGGTCTGGGTGAATGCGTTGCCGCCGTTGGCGACGCCGATGTAATCCTGGTCCGCCTTGGCGGTGGACCAGCTGGCCCCCAGGGATAGCGAGGAGTCGAATTGCCCTTCGATCTCGCCGATGTTGAAACTTACCGCGTTGGCGTGGGTGCAGGTGCCCAGTGCGATCGCGATAGCCAGAGTCTTTGGCTGGAACAGTCCGGGCCTTTTTGTTGTTGTCATGCGGCTCTCCTAGTTGGTGAAACTGGATGCACCGTACTCAGCGGATGACAGACGGATAAGCGCACGAAGGATTGATTCTGCATGTCGCCCGAAAGGATGAATGCCCGCACCATGCGGTCATCACAGGGCACCAACACTGGGGTGAATAAGGCCTTATTCGAAAGTACCGGAACTTTGCCTTTTGTAGGAGAACCGCTACAAGACGTTGCAGCCACAAATACCCGTAGGATCTTCCGATGCCAAAAAAATGGCCGCTCCCTTTAACAGGGAGCGGCCATTTTGGCCTTGCTGGCGGAATTACTTGCCGGCGTATTTCTGCAGATTGGCCATCATCGCTTGCAGCGCCTGCAGGCTGTCTTCGGGGTGGCTGGCACCTTCGAAGTCGCCGATCTGTTTCCAGGCAGCGGCCACGTCATCCGCGTCGAAGCCGACTTTCGGGTCGAAGCCCGCGCCGTTGCTGCGCTCCCAACGTACCTTGCCGATCCAGCCACCGCCCACTTCGTAGAGGCCGGCGGTGTCCTGGCAGTTTTCGCTGCCCAGGTACACCACCAGCGGGCTGACCAGTTCCGGCTTGAGCTGCTCGAACACTTGCTGCGGAATCAGGCCTTCGGTCATGCGCGTGCCGCCGGTAGGGGCGATGGCGTTGACGAAGATATTGTTCTTGCGGCCTTCGATGGCCAGGGTGCGGGTCAAGCCGTACAGGCCGAGCTTGGCCATGCCGTAGTTGGACTGGCCGAAGTTGCCGTAGATACCGGAGGTGGACGAGGTGAAGATCACCCGGCCATAGTTCTGCTCACGCATATGCGGCCAGGCGGCGCGGGTGACTTTGTAGGCACCGGCAACGTGCACCTGGTAAACCAGATCCCAGTCGGCGTCGTCCATTTTGTGGAAGGTTTTGTCGCGCAGGATACCGGCGTTGTTGACCACCACATCGATACGGCCAAAGGCGTCGAGGGCGTTCTGCACAATCTTTTCGCCGTCGGTTACCGAGTCGTGGTTGGCCACGGCGGTGCCGCCGGCTTCCTGGATTTCAGCTACCACGCGATCTGCCGCCGAAGCGTTGGCACCTTCACCGTGGGTGCTGCCGCCCAGGTCGTTGACCACCACCTTGGCACCGGCTTTGGCGAAAGCCAGGGCGTGGGCGCGACCAATGCCACCACCGGCACCGGTGACGATTACCACCTTGTCTTCAAAACGAACGGACTCGCTCATATCAAACTCCTCTGGCAGATAGCAGAACATGCGATGGCGCCGAGTTTCCGGGAGCGTGGCGGCGGCCACAACGAAGACGGCCGGACCTGAATGGCGCGCAATAAGGTTAGGGCATGATTCGCCGCCCCAGCGGACTACCGCCCTGGCGTTGGTGCCGGGCATCGCAGCCCGCGCACAGCGGGCTGCGCAACAGCGTTGTAGCGATAAGTGACATCGCGATCCGGCGCACCGCCGGCGATGATCAGAAACATGCCGAAACTGCTGGTATGCACCGTCGCCGCCAGCGCCTGCGGGCTACTGAGGTCGAGGCTGACCTGGCGATTGTTATGCCCCCAGGCGAGAACCGGAATGCCGTTGAAATCGCTGTCGGAAAATTGATAGCGCTGGCCGTCGAGCGTGCCGGCGATGCTCAATTGGCCGACACAGCCGCCGTCACGCTGCAGCTGCACGGTAAGTTGCTGGTCCGCCTCGATCTGCAGATGCACCAGCCCGGCGGTACCGGGTGCATCCAGCACCGGGAAATTGGCGCGACTGGCCAGCAGCGGCCACAGGCCGGGCGCGGAACCCGCATTGCCCACCGGGGTTTGCGCGTACCACGCGTCGAACACGGGGGAAGGAATGGGCGCGTCGCTGACGCAACCGCCCATTAACAGAGCCACGGAAAGAACCGCCACCTTGCGCATATCGCCCCTCGCCGAAAAAGACTGCGGCTAGGCTACAGCAACGCTCCCCAGGGCGGCACGGAATGCCTGGTAATGCTGCAACACCTGGCATGGCGCTTCGGTTTGCGGGTAATGGCCGATGCCTTCCAGCAACACGGTATCCGGCTGAGGAATCAGCTCGCGGTAGCGCTCCACCATATGCGCCCCGGAAATCGGATCCACCGCACCGTCAATCACCCGTAGCGGCACCCCACCCTTCTGCATCGCCGCCACCCAGCGATCACGTTGCTGCCGGCGCTCGGGGATGTAATAAATCAGCCGATGCATCACCGCCGGGCCATGGTCACGGGCGATCAGGCTCCAGAAATCATCCAGCTCCTGCTCCCCCGGCCGAGTATGTGGGCCGAACACCTGAGCAAAACTGGCAGCCAGCTTCTTGCGGCTGAACAGCCTACCTACCAAAGGCCCCAGGGGACTGAGCAAGAGTTTTTGCACCAGCACCGGCCGGTGGGTTTCCGGGAACAGGCCACCGTTGAGGAACACGCAGGAGGCCAGACGAATACGCCCTTCGTGATGGCGAGCGAGCAGCTCCTGGGCAACGCTGTCGCCATAGTCATGGGCCAGCACATGCACCGGGGCGTCGATATCCAGATGGCGCAACAGCGCCTGCTGGATATCGGCCTGTTCCAGCAATCTGTAGTCGTGACCGCGAGGCTTGGCCGAATCGCCAAACCCGAGCATGTCGCAGGCGATCACCTGGTAACGCTCGGCCAAGGTATGCCAGAGGTAATGCCAATCCCAGCTGGCGGTGGGAAAGCCATGGATCAACAGCAGTGGCTCGCCCTGCCCGGCTGTCCAGTAGGCAATCTGCTGGCCCTGAAAACTCAGGCGCTTGCCCTGCGCGCGCCAGTCACGCAGGGGAATGCCGGCGCTGGCCGGTGCCATCAGGCGTTGTAACCGGGGTTCTGTTGATCGAGCTTGCGCAGCAGCGCCGGCCAGGCCAGGTTGCCGCCCATGCCCTGGGCGGTTTTCATCACGCCCTGGACCATGGCTTTGGCACCGTCGAGGATCTGCTGCGGGATATGGATCAGCTCGGCACCGCCGCTCTGCGCCATCACCTGCACTTCGCAGGCACGCTGCAGGGTGAACATCATCAGAAAGGCATCGGCGATGCTCGCCGAGCAGGTCATCAGGCCGTGGTTGGGCAGAATCATGAAATTGCTCTCGCCCAGGTCGGCCTGCAGACGAGCCTTCTCTTCGTGGTTCAACGCCACGCCTTCATAGCCGTGGTAGGACAAACTGGAGAGCACGAACAGCGATTGCTGCGACAGCGGCAGCAGGCCCTGTTTCTGCGCCGACACAGCAATGCCGGCTGCGGTGTGGGTGTGGATCACGCAACCCACATCGTGCCGCACTTCGTGCACGGCACTGTGGATGGTGTAGCCGGCGGGGTTGATTTCGTAGGGGCTGTCCATTTGCTTGACGCCGCTAAGGTCGACCTTCACCAGGCTGGAGGCGGTGATCTCATGGAACATCAAGCCGAAGGGGTTGATCAGGAAGTCTTCGGTGCCCGGCACCTTGGCCGAAATGTGGGTGAAGATCAGATCGTCCCAACCATGCAGGGCAATCAGCCGATAGCAGGCAGCGAGGTCGACACGGGCCTGCCACTCGGCAGCGGATACCTGATCTTTGACGTTCGGTACGGATTTGATTTGCGCAGCAGTCACGGCAATCACCTCGGTTTGTTTTTGTTTTTTAGTGCAGGTGAGTCTAGCGAGGGATGGCGGTGGCGGTAGTCGCCCTGGCGGCCAGCGTGGTGGCCGTGCGAGTCAGTGCGGGTCGAGGGACCCTGTAGTAGCGGCTTCAGCCGCGATTGGCCGAACCTGAAACCCGCGCATTCGCCCGCATTGCCGATCAACAGCATCGCGGCTGAAGCCGCTCCTACAGGTAAAACGCGTTCCTAGGCTTAAGGCTCGAGCTTTTAAGCGCGCAGGGCTTGGCCAAACTCCGCCAGCCACGGCTCGGCATCCGTCTCCGGGGTCACGCTTTCGCTGGCATCCAGACGCAGCATCGGCAGCACTTCACGCAGGCCTAGTTCGGCAAACAGTTCGCGCAGTTGCTCGCCGCCGCCGCAGAAGGTGTCGCCATAACTGGCATCGCCCAGGCCGATCACCGCGCCCGGCAGGCCACGCCATTCGCTGGGCAGCACGTCGCGGATAGCATGGAACAGCGGCTGCAGGTTGTCCGGCAGTTCGCCCATGCCCGTGGTCGAGGTGACCGCCAGAAAGGCTTGCGGGGCGAAGGCTTTGAGCTCATCGAGGGTCGCCCGCGGGTTGTGCCAGGCTTCAAGCCCGGCGGCCTTGAGCAGCTTCTCAGCGTGGCGGGCCACTTCCTCAGCGGTACCGAACACCGAACCGGACAAGATCGCAACTTTCATCAAAACGCTCCGCTAGCTGAGTGAAAAACGGCGGCCATTATGCCTGAGCCCTGTAACTATCGCCTTTGAACGCCTGGCAAAGGCTCTAACGCGCGGGTTGCCGATCCGTTTATCGGAAAACCCTTACAAAATTCTAATAAAGCCAGCGCGGGGTTGTCCCACGACCGTCACAGCCTTGGTTCCCCGCCTGCAGTACTGGAGCATCTACACCATGCAAGACGTGCCCATTCTCACCAGCGAGGAACTGGACTTTATCCAGGACCTGCAAACGTCTGCGCGCCTACCGGGCCCGGCGCAAACGCCGAGCTTGCGGGTGGATGGTGGTGCCCAGATCAAAGCCCTGCTCACCCGCCTGGCAGCCAGTGATCAACTGACCATCGAAGCCCACTTCAACGGCGAGCGCGTGACCTTCCCGCTGCAATTGGTCGAAGACGAATTCCATAGCCTGAGCCTGGAAATCGGCCTGCCCCAGGTGGTCGAGCCAGGCGAGTCCGAGCGGTCGTGGCGGCTGCACCTGAAGCCCGCCATTGCCCTGCTGGACGAACATGGCAAACCCAGCGGCGTATGGCTGCACAGCCTGTCGACCACCGGGCTGCTGGTGGAAATCCGTCATCGCCTGGTGCCGAACAACTTCACCCTGTGGCTGCCGCAGTCCGGTGCCGAGCCGATTCGCCTGCAGGGCATCCTCGCCCGCCGCACCGAACAACGCCTGGTCGCCTACCGCCTGAGTGGGCGCAAAACGGTGCACAGCGAACGCCTGCGCCAGTACATCTATCAGCAGCACCGCCTGCTCAATCAGCTGGAGCCCGCGTTCTGACTGCCAACCGGGCTGTCTGGCGCGCCTTTTGCTGGCCTTCAGAGGGGTAAAAGCACTAGGCTTCGCCCCCTGAAGCCCCACCACCCCGGGGCGCTTTTTTGCCAAAGCTCTACCCGAGCGGCGGCAAGATCTGAGGAGATACAAAATGTCTGCTTCCCCCGTCACCCTGATGGTGGCCCGTCGCGTGCCCCGCGAGCGTTACCAGGACTTTATGCTCTGGCTGCGCGAAGGCGAACAACTGGCGACCGACTTCCAAGGTTATCTCGGCTCCGGCGTACTCGCCCCGCCGCCCGATGATGACGAATTCCAGATCGTATTCCGCTTCGCCGATGCCGAGCTACTCGCCAGCTGGGAACACTCCGCCTCGCGC
Source organism: Pseudomonas sp. TE3786 (assembly GCF_054057335.1). Taxonomy (NCBI): domain Bacteria; kingdom Pseudomonadati; phylum Pseudomonadota; class Gammaproteobacteria; order Pseudomonadales; family Pseudomonadaceae; genus Pseudomonas; species Pseudomonas sp. TE3786. The sequence continues at coordinate 41,985 of NZ_JBSRZF010000023.1, read as the reverse complement.
CGCGCCTGGCTGCAACGTGGCCAGGGCCTGTTCGCCCAGCCCCTGGAGCATCGCGTGCAAGGCATCGATGCCTGGTTCGGCAGCGCCAGCCGCAATGTGCCACGCTGGAAACAGAGCGTGGCGATCTGGCTGGCGTTTTTCCCGGTATCCCTGGCATTCAATCTGCTGTTCGGCGGGCTGCTCAGCGAACTGCCGCTGGCCGTGCGCATTCTGCTCAGCACCCTGGCCCTGACGCCGCTGATGACCTACTGGTTTATCCCCCTCTCCACCCGCCTGCTGGCACCCTGGCTACACAAGCGCAAGGCGTTGCCGGTGGTGCAAGGTTCGTCCTTGGCAGCAGGAGCCAAGTAAGCCGCCAGGTAACGCGCGGCCTTTTGTGCCGAGCGGCAGACTGGGGTAACGTTGCCAGGCCCGTTTTCATCGAAGAGGGAAACGGGCCTTTCACTTTGCCTACGAGTCGCCCATGCCTGTTTCTGCCCCCATTCTGCTCACCGGTGCCGGCCAACGTGTCGGCCTGTTCTGCGCCGAGCGCTTGCTGGATGACGGTCACCCGCTGATTGTCACCTACCGCCAGGAACGCGACAGCTTGCAACAGCTGCGCGAGCGCGGGGCGATCACCATTCAGGCCGATTTTTCCAGTGAGGCCGGCATTCTGGCCCTGGTCGCCGAGCTGAAACGGCACACCGACAGCCTGCGCGCGATTGTGCATAACGCCTCGGCCTGGCTGGCGGAAACCCCCGGCAACGAAGCCGCGATCTTTCAGCAGATGTTCAGCGTGCATATGCTCGCGCCCTACCTGATCAACCTGCATTGCGCCGATTTGCTGCGCCGCTCGAGCCCGGCGGATATCGTGCATATCAGCGACGATGTGGTGCACAAGGGCAGCGCCAAACACCTGGCCTATTGCGCCAGCAAGGCCGGACTGGAAAGCCTGACCCTGTCCTTTGCCGCCAAGTACGCACCGGCCATCAAGGTCAACGGCATCGCCCCGGCGCTGATTCTGTTCAACGACGGCGACGACGCCCAATACCGCGCCAAGACCCTGGCCAAGTCGGCGCTGGCTATCGAACCTGGTGCCCAGGTGATCTACCAGAGCCTGCGTTACCTGCTCGACAACCCCTATGTCACCGGCAGCACCCTGAGCGTCAACGGCGGCCGGCACTTGAAATAAACAACCCGAATAAAACCGATTGGATGGAGTACACCGCTATGCCGAGACTGGAGCCTGGAATGGCGCGCATTCGGGTCAAAGACCTGCGCCTGCGCACCTTCATCGGAATCAAACAGGAAGAGATCGACAACAAGCAGGACGTGCTGATCAACCTGACCATCCTCTATCCCGCCGTGGATGCCGTGCAGGTCAATGACATCGAGCACGCGCTGAATTACCGCACCATCACCAAGGCGATCATTGCCCACGTCGAGAACAACCGCTTCGCCCTGCTCGAGCGCCTGACCCAGGAACTGCTCGACCTGGTGATGGCCCATCCGGCGGTGCGTTACGCCGAGGTGGAAGTCGACAAGCTGCATGCATTGCGCTTTGCCGAGTCGGTGTCGATCACCCTCGCCGGGCATCGCTGACCGCCGTTTTTGCCCGAGCGCCCGCATTGCCCTGCGGGCCCGGCGCTTCTATCATCGCGCCCATTCACTAGCCCATTATTCCCCCCGCACGTTCTCGGAGTACCTCGCCATGACCGAGCAAGAACAGATCGAACTCGAAGCCGCCGCCTTTCGCCAGCTGGTGCAACACTTGCGCGACCGCACCGACGTGCAGAACATCGAACTGATGAACCTCGCCGGCTTCTGCCGCAACTGCCTGTCCAAGTGGTACAAAGCCGCCGCCGATGATGTCGGCCTGCCGGTAAGCATCGACCAGGCGCGCGAAGAGATCTACGGCATGCCGTACAGCGAGTGGAAGAGCAAATACCAGAAAGAAGCCAGCAGCGACCAGCAAGCGGCGTTCAACAAGGGTCACAAGTAATGACTGCACTCAACGATTTCCGCGCCGCCCTGCGCAGCGACCAACACCTGTTCGCCAGCACCCTGGCATTTATTGCCGAGCACTACGACTACCAGCCCAGCGCCTTTGTGAATGGCAACCAGAACAACGCCAGCGGGCAGAACGAAGGCTCGTGCAAAACCCTCGGCCTGGCCCTGCTCGAAGGCCTGAGCCTGGAAGAAACCCTGCGCGCCTTTGGCGAGCATTACCGCAGTGTGTTGGCCACCCCGACCGACAGCGATCACGGCAATATCCGCGCACTGATGGAAACCGGTTTGAGCGGGGTGAACTTTCAGCAGCAACCGCTCAAGCGCAAGGCTTAGCGTCGCAAAAAAATAATATCTTGTAGCTTAAATCCTACATACATCACAGAAATCAGCGCTTATTCTTCCCGCCGGAACACACCATGGACGGTGCCCTGCGGCTGCAGCAATGGGCCCCGCCGTCCGCTCCCTGGAGTTGCACGGATGCAGCCTACCTTGATGCAGCAACAAACCCTTGTGTGGAAGCCCTGGCTCAACCCCGGCGTGGAAAACCTGCGCCTGCGCCAGGACGACAGCGGCATTCACGCCAGCAGCCATCTGATTCAGAGCGTGCGCGGCAACAGCATCGCCGCCACCTATATGCTCAACTACGATCCGCACTGGCACTTCCGCCGCCTGTGGCTGAAGGTGGATAACCTCGGCCAGCGCAGCCTGACCCTGGAGCGCGATATTCGCGGCCATTGGCAGCTCAATGGCGAGCCGCGCCACGACCTCAATGAGTGCCAGCATGTAATGCTCTCGGCCACACCCTTTACCCACACGGCGATCCTGCAGCGCAGCGCATTGGCCGTGGGGCAAAGCGAAGAGGTGTCAGTGGCCCATGTGGATCTGCTGACGTTCACCGTACAACCCAGAATTCAGCGCTACCTGTGCCTGCGTCAGCAGGATGAACACACCCTGTATCGCTACGAAACCGCGGGTAAACAGAGCCGCGAGCTGACGGTGGATAGCCAGGCGTTTCTGCACAAGTCCAGCGAGCAGTACCTGCGCCTGACCTCCAGACTGGCGTTGGAGCTCAATACCTGGGTTTGACCGCTTAAAAGCATCGCGGCTGAAGCCGCTCCTGCGGAGGAAAATACCATCCCCTGTAGGAGCGGCTTCAGCCGCGATTGTCAGACCTGCAAACCTCAACCTCAGGCTTTGGCCGGCACGCCCATCGCCTCAACCGCAGGCTCCGCACTCCACCCCTTCAGCCGCTCCACACTGGCCCGATAGGGCTTCAAGCCTTTCGCCAGCAGTACCACCGAGAGCAACACGGCCACTGTGGTGACGATCAGCAATGAGTACTTCAGCGCGTTGTCGTCAGCAAACCCGTAATCCGTCACCAGGGCCACCGCCGTCGGGCCAATGCCCAGGCCGATCAGGGTGATCACAAACAGGTAAATGGCCGAGGCCTGGCCGCGCATCGAGTTGGGCATGATGTCCTGGATGGCCGCTGGGGCCACGCCGAACGGCATGCTGAGGAAGAACACCGCCGGGCACATAAAGATCGAGGCGATATTGCCATCGCTGGCCAGCGGGAACGCCAACACGCACGGCAAGGCGCCGATGGCGGCGATCAGGCCGACGCGCATATTGCCGTCGGTACGCCCGCGCTTGTTCATCCAGTCGGCCAGGCGGCCACCAAAGACGATGCCCAGGCAACCGAACACGGCGACGATGCTGCCGTACACCACCCCGACATGGCCGGCATCCCAGCCATAGGTGCGGATATAGAAGGTCGGAATCCAGGCGGCGCTGCCGTAGCCGGCAAAGGCCAGACCGGCAAAGCCGAAGTTGTGGCAGAGCACGGTGCTGCGGTTGGCGCGGATATAACGCCCCACTTCGCTCAGCGGCACCGCAACCCCGGCCCCCACGCCACGCCGCGTCGGCTCACGCACCGCGAGCATCAACAGGGTGAACAGCACGCCGGCAGCGCCCAGCAGGAGGAAGATCAACTGCCAGGGGCGTACTTCACCGAGCACCGGCAACACCACATCGCCCTGGGCCGAGGCGAACTTGATCACCAGGCCACCGAGCAGAAACGCCAGGCCCGAGCCCAGGTACACGCCCATCGAATAGACGCTGATGGCCGTGGCGCGGCGGTCGCTGGGAAAACTGTCGGCAATCAGCGAATAGGCCGCCGGCGACAGCGCGGCTTCACCTACACCCACACCGATACGGCAGAGCAGAAATTGCCAGTACAGACGGGCCATGCCGCAGGCAGCGGTCATCGCACTCCAGAACAGCACACCAATGGCGATCAGGCCACGGCGGCTCTTGGTGTCGGCCAGGCGTCCGAGGGGAATGCCGCAGACGGTGTAGAACAGCGCAAAGGACAAGCCCATCAGCAGGCTCATCTGCGTGTCGCTGATTTCCAGATCGCGGCGGATCGGGCCCACCAGCAGGTTGAGGATCTGCCGGTCGATAAACGACAGGATGTACGCCACCATCAGAATGGTGACAGTGCCCCAAGCACGGAGGCTGGAGGGATAACCGGCATTATTGTTGTTATGCACCATGGTCTCCTTCGGCGCTGCCAGTGCAACGCGCGGCCGTTGAAAGTGCTCGCAGAGTAGCGCCATACAGACCGCCGTTTGGCCGTTATCAGCCGAGCGAATGGAGGTACGGGCCTTTGGCGAATGACTTGCTGGTCAGCACCTGTTTTTTACTTCCTGGAATACCTCTTAGGGTTGATTGACGGGTGATTTACCGGGTGCCAATCGCGGCTGAAGCCGCTACTACGAGAGCAAACGAGGTGCTTTTGTAGGAGTGGCTTCAGCCGCGATGCTGTTAAAACGCATAAAAAAGCCCCGCCGAGGCGGGGCTTTTCAGCGCCTGGCAAAAACCTGTTACGAATTCAGCGGGTTGCCCAGCCCTGCCGGTGCCTGTTCACAGAGCGCGGTCAGGGTTTGCACCCACTGCGGGTGATCGTTCAGGCACGGCACCAACACCAGCTCCTGCCCACCGGCTTCGTGGAATTGCTCCTGGCCACGAATACCGATTTCCTCCAGGGTCTCGATGCAGTCGGCAACAAAGGCCGGGCACATCACCAACAGCTTTTTCACCCCCTGCTTGCCCAGCTCATCCAGACGCGCTTCGGTGTAGGGCTCAATCCATTTATTGCGGCCCAGGCGCGACTGGAACGACACCGACCATTGCTCAGGCTTCAGCCCCAAACGCTCGGCAAAGGCCTCGGCGCTGCGTTGGCATTGGCTGCGGTAACAGAAGGCCATGATCTCGTCGCTGACGCCTTTGCTGTCGGGCGCGCGCAGGTCGTGTTTGGGGTCGCGCACCAGTTTGCGGATATGGCTTTCCGGCAAGCCGTGGAAGCTCAGCAGCAGGTGGTCGAAGCCTTGCTGCAGATACGGCTGGGCACTGGCCACCAGCGCGTCGATATAGGCTGGCTCGGCAAAGAACGGTCGCAGGGTGAAAAATTCCAGCGCCAGGTTCTGCTCGCGCACCACCCGTTTGGCCTCTTCGATCCCCGTGGTCACGGTGCTATCGGCAAACTGTGGATAAAGCGGTGCCAGGGTGACTTTTTTGATCCCCTGCTTGGCCAGGCGGGTCAGCACGGTTTGCAGCGAAGGCTCGCCGTAGCGCATAGCCAGCTCCACCGGGCCGTGCTTCCAGGTATCAGCCATGGCCGTCTGCAGGCGCTGACTGAGCACGATCAGCGGCGAACCGCCCTCCCACCAGATCGAGCCATAGGCCTCTGCCGAGGCCTCCGGGCGCTTGATCAGAATCAGCGACACCAGCAGGCGGCGGATCGGCCAAGGCAGGTCGATAACGTAGGGGTCCATCAGAAACTGGTTGAGGTAGCTGCGTACGTCGGCTACTTGCGGCGAGGCCGGTGAACCGAGGTTGACCAGAAGCAGAGCGTGATCGGTCATGCAAACTCCCTAGCGAAGCCAAATGAAGCGGAAAAAAGCCGGTGAAAGACAAAACCAGCCCGACTGGCCGGGCATTATAAGGAGGAACGCGCGGGCAGAGCAGATCAACAAACAAAGCAGGCGCACCCGGGCTAAGCGTTCTATACCTAACAACAGCACACAGGCCGCCAGAACCTGTGGCCAATCCGCGAATCAGAGCGAGGGAGGGTCCTCGCGCCAGCACGCCCGGTAGCCGCCCGCCCGACTACCGTCGCACGGCTTTCCCCGCCCTTGGCCAGTACCAGGAGATTGTCAGCCCAGCCTGCCAGATCAGAGGTCAGATATGAGTTTTCCCGTCGCCATCATTGGCACCGGCATTGCCGGTCTTTCTGCCGCAAAAACCCTGCACGACGCAGGACTGCCCGTACAACTGTTCGATAAGAGCCGCGGAAGTGGCGGCCGCATGGCCAGCAAGCGCAGCGATGCCGGCGCGCTGGACATGGGCGCGCAATATTTCACCGCCCGCGACCGGCGTTTTCTGGAAACCGTGCACCAATGGCAGGCCCGTGGCTGGGTCGCCGAATGGTCGCCCAGCCTGTACACCTTCAGCAACGGCCTGCTCGGTGCATCGCCGGATGAGCAGGTGCGCTGGGTTGGCACGCCGCGCATGAGTGCAATAACCCGGGCCATGCTCGGGGCGTTGTCGGTGAAGTTTTCCTGCCGCATCACTGAGGTGTTTCGCGGGCCGCAACACTGGAGCCTGCAAGATGCCGAGGGCCAGACCCACGGCCCGTTCAGCCACGTCATCATCGCTACCCCCGCCGCCCAGGCCAGCGGCTTGCTGGCGGCCGCACCAAAACTGGCCGGCACCGCCGCCAGCGTGGCCATGGACCCGACCTGGGCCGTTGCCCTGGCCTTTGCCGAGCCCCTGGATACCCCGGTAGAAGGCTGTTTCGTCCGCGAGGGCCCGCTCGATTGGTTGGCCCGCAACCGCAGCAAACCCGGGCGCGACAGCAGCATGGACACCTGGGTGTTGCACGCCAGTAGCACCTGGAGTCGCCAGCACCTGGACCTGAGCAAGGAAGCGGTGATCGAACAACTGCACGGTGCCTTTGCCGAACTGATCGGCTGCGCCCTGCCCGCCCCGGTATTCAGCCTGGCGCACCGCTGGCTGTATGCGCGGCCGGCCAGCAACCATGAATGGGGCTCGCTACTGGATGCCGACCTGGGCCTGTATGCCTGCGGGGATTGGTGTTTGTCCGGGCGGGTCGAGGGGGCATGGCTGAGTGGCCAGGAAGCGGCCAAGCGATTGCTGGATCATTTGCACTAGAAAACAAACAGCTCGAGGCGGCCATCCGATTCCGCCTCGATTCCTGCCAGCACCGTTCCATCGCCGAATGCTACCCTCGCACTGCCCCAGCGCGGCCCACTCGCCGCCAGCAAAGCCGAGGAGTAGCGCCTTGCGTATCAGCACCGACAACAACGAACTGGATGTGCCGCTGATTCATCAATTTCTCAGCGAGCAGTCGTATTGGGCCAAGGGCATCCCGCGCGCCACCGTGGACAAATCCATCGCCCACTCGCTGTGCTTTGGTGGCTATATCAATGGCCGGCAAGTGGCCTTTGCCCGCGTGGTGTCCGACTACGCCACCTTCGCCAATCTGGTGGACGTATTCGTGCTACCCGTCGAGCGCGGCAAGGGCTACAGCAAGGCATTGATGGCCGCCGTCTTCGCCCACCCGGAACTGCAAGGCCTGCGTCGCTTTATGCTGGCCACCTCGGATGCCCATAGCCTGTATGCGCAGTTCGGCTTTACTGCACCGGCTAATCCGCAGGCGTTTATGGAGCGTTATGTGCCCGGCATCTATATCCACTAGCAGCGACGTCGGCCCCAATAAAAAAGGAGCCTTTCGGCTCCTTCATTAATCATTCATCACCTACGACTCTGCGCAAGGCTCGTTGGGCTTCGCTTTTGGCTCAACCCAACCTACCGGCGCTACTAGTGCAGGATCTGGCTCAGGAACAGCTTGGTGCGGTCGCTTTGCGGGTTGTCGAAGAAGTCGTTTGGCGGTGCCTGTTCAACGATTTCGCCTTTGTCCATAAAGATCACGCGGTTCGCCACGGTGCGCGCAAAACCCATTTCGTGGGTTACGCAAAGCATGGTCATGCCGTCTTCGGCCAGGCCGATCATGGTGTCGAGCACCTCTTTCACCATCTCGGGGTCGAGGGCGGAAGTGGGTTCGTCGAACAGCATGATTTTCGGTTTCATGCACAGGGCACGAGCGATGGCCACACGCTGTTGCTGACCACCGGAGAGCTGGCCTGGGTATTTATGCGCTTGTTCTGGAATGCGTACGCGCTCCAGGTAGTGCATGGCGATTTCTTCGGCTTTGCGCTTGGGCATCTTGCGCACCCACATCGGAGCCAAGGTGCAGTTCTGCAGAATGGTCAGATGGGGGAACAGGTTGAAGTGCTGGAACACCATGCCGACTTCACGGCGGATCGCTTCGATCTGCTTGAGGTCGCTGGTCAGTTCCACGCCGTCTACGACGATGCGGCCCTGCTGGTGTTCTTCCAGGCGGTTAAGGCAGCGGATGGTGGTCGATTTGCCCGAGCCAGACGGCCCGCACAGCACGATCCGCTCGCCCTGTTTCACGTTCAGGTTGATGTCTTTGAGTACGTGAAACTGGCCGTACCACTTGTTTACGCCCTGCATTTGAATAATGCCTTCAGGGCTCACAGGCTGTTTGTTCGCTTCGCTCATTTAGTCGACTCCTAACGCTTGTGGCCTGTGTCCAGCTTACGCTCCAGATGCTGGGAGTAGCGGGACATACCAAAACAGAAAATCCAGAACACCAGGGCCGCGAATACATAACCTTCGCTGGCCATGCCCAGCCAGGCCGGGTCGGCGGAGGCTTGTTTGACGCTGTTGAGCAGGTCGAACAGACCGATGATGATCACCAGGCTGGTGTCCTTGAACAGGGCAATAAAGGTGTTAACGATGCCGGGAATAACCAGCTTCAGGGCTTGCGGCAAAATCACCAGGCCCATGCTGCGCCAGTAACCCAGGCCCATGGCGGCAGCCGCCTCGTACTGGCCCTTGGGAATGGCTTGCATGCCACCGCGCACCACCTCGGCCACATAGGCCGACTGGAACAGGATGACGCCGATCAGGGCGCGCAGCAGCTTGTCGAAGCTCATGCCTTCAGGCAGGAACAGCGGCAGCATTACCGAGGACATAAACAGCACGGTGATCAACGGTACGCCGCGCCAGAACTCGATGAAGGTGACGCACACCACGCGAATGGTGGGCATCTTCGAGCGACGGCCCAGCGCCAGCAAAATGCCCAGCGGCAACGCACCGGCAATACCGACCGCGGCAATCACCAGGGTCAGCATCAAGCCGCCCCATTTGCTGGTGGCGACGTTTTCCAGGCCCAGGCCGCCGTGCAGCAGCCAGAACGCTACCAACGGGTAGATGACCAGAAAACCGATGGCGTAATAGGCCTTGCGCGGGAACTTGCTGATAAACAGCGGCGCCGCACCAATGATTGCCAGCCACACGGTGGCATCGACACGCCAGCGCAGTTCGGTGGGGTAGAAGCCGTACATGAACTGGCCGAAGCGTTGCTGAATAAACACCCAGCACGCGCCTTCCTTGGTGCAGTCGGCGCGAGTGGTGCCGACCCAGTTGGCGTCGAAGATCGTCCAGCTCAACAGCGGCGGCACGATCAGCCAGATCAGGTAGATGGCGAACAGGGTCAGGAGTGTATTGAGCCAACTGGAGAACAGATTGGCCCGCATCCACGCCACCACGCCGACGCTGGTGCGCGGTGGTGGCATGTCGGGTTTGAATGTATGAGTCGTCATGCGCCCTTCCTCACCGTTCGATCAGCGCAATGCGCTTGTTGTACCAGTTCATCAACATCGAAATGCTGATACTGATGGCCAGGTACACACTCATGGTGATGGCAATTACTTCAATCGCTTGCCCGGTCTGGTTGAGCACCGTACCGGCAAACAACGACACCATATCCGGGTAGCCGATACCGGCGGCCAGGGAGGAGTTTTTCGCCAGGTTGAGGTATTGGCTGGTGAGCGGCGGAATGATCACGCGCATGGCTTGCGGGATGATCACTTTGCGCAGGGTTGGCCCATTGCGCAGGCCCAGCGAGTGCGCCGCTTCGGTCTGCCCGTGGGTAACCGACTTGATGCCCGAACGTACGTTCTCGGCGATAAACGCGGCGGTGTACACGGTCAGGGCGATGGTCAGCGCCAACAGCTCGGGAATCATTACCCAGCCGCCGACGAAGTTGAAACCCTTGAGCACTGGCGTTTCCCAGTGGAACGGGGCGCCGAAGATGATCACGCTCAGCGCAGGAATAACCACCATGATGGCAACGCCGACCCAGCCCTTGTGGAACGGAACGCCGGTGGCCTCAAAGCGCTTGTTGGCCCAACGAACCATCAACACAGTGGCCGCAATCGCCAGCACCACGGCCACGGCGAACGCGGCAAAGCCGTCGGCTGCCGTGCCCTGGGGCATGTTCAAACCGCGGTTGCTGAGAAAGAAGGTGTCGCCCACGTTGATGCTGTTGCGCGGCCCTGGCAGGGGCTGCAGCACCGCAAAGTTCCAGAACAGGATTTGCAGCAGCGGCGGGATATTACGGAAGGTCTCGATATAGACCATGGCCAGCTTGTTGATCACCCAGTTGGACGACAACCGCGCCACACCGATGATGAACCCCAGGATGGTGGCCAGCACGATACCGATGGCCGAAACGAGCAAGGTATTAAGCAAGCCGATGACAAACACGCGTGCGTAGGTGTCCGCTTCCGTGTAGTCGATCAGGTGCTGGGCGATGCCGAAGCCTGCACTGTTTTGCAGGAAGCCAAAGCCGGAGGTGATGCCGCGGTGTTGCATGTTGGTCTGCACGTTATCGAACAGAAACCAGCCAGTGCCCACCACCGCGACGATCGTAATGATCTGAAAGAGCCAGGCACGCAAGCGCGGATCGCTTAACGAAAAGCTCCCCGCTGTGCCGATTTTATTTTGCATGGAATGCCCCAGGTACGTTGAAACAAAAAAATCGCCGATCAGACGATGGGAGAACGCGTTCTCACACCGCCTGACGGCGACCGGGCTTTTCTATTAACGCACTGGTGGTGCGTATTGCAGACCACCTTTGTTCCACAGAGCGTTAAGGCCACGCTCGATCTTCAGCTCGCTGCTCGCACCGACGTTGCGGTCGAACACTTCGCCGTAGTTACCCACTTGCTTGATGATCTGCACTGCCCAGTCTTTCGGCAGTTTCAGGTCTTTGCCGTATTCACCGTCAGCACCCAGCAGACGAGCAACGTCCGGGTTCTTGGTGGACTTGGCTTCAGCTTCAACGTTTTTGGAGGTGATACCGGCCTCTTCAGCGTTGAGCATGGCGAACAGTGTCCAGCGAACGATGCTGAACCACTCTTCGTCGCCTTTACGTACGACTGGGCCCAGCGGCTCTTTGGAAATCACTTCCGGCAGAACCACGTACTCAGTCGGTGCAGCCAGCTTGATGCGCTGTGCGTAGAGCTGCGACTGGTCGGAGGTCAGCACGTCGCAACGGCCGGACTCCAGCGACTTGGCGCTTTCGTCGGAGGTGTCGAAGGTGATCGGGGTGTATTTCAGGCCGTTGGAGCGGAAGTAGTCCGACACGTTCAGTTCGGTAGTGGTACCGGCCTGGATGCAGATGGTCGCGCCGTCGAGTTCCTTGGCGCTGGAAACGCCGAGCTTCTTGTTAACCAGGAAGCCGATACCGTCGTAGTAAGTTACGCCGGTGAATACCAGGCCCATGCCCGCATCGCGGGAGCTGGTCCAGGTGGTGTTACGCGACAGCATGTCGACTTCGCCGGATTGGATCGCGGTGAAGCGTTCCTTGGCGGTCAGCGGGCTGTATTTGACTTTCGAGGCATCGCCCAACACGGCAGCAGCAACACCACGGCAGATATCAACGTCGATACCCTGGTAGTTACCTTTGGCATCTGGAACCGAGAAGCCCGGCAGACCGTCACTTACACCGCACTGAACAAAGCCTTGTTTCTTCACTTTATCCAGAGTCGCGCCCGCTTGAGCGAAGCCGCTGGCGCCAAGAATGGTCGCTGCGGTCAGGATAGCCAGGGTGGATTTCACCATCTTCATTAAAACCTCCAGTTGCTGTTGTTGTGTTTGGAGTCTTGGCCCCACCGCCGTACCCTTTTGAGGCACGCTCAGCCATCGAGGATGGCTAATACGGGGTGCTGACCTGAGAGCGAGTCTAGTTGGCGATGCTCCCACCGGCCAAAACTCACCCCCCGTATACGCGTTGCATTGGTTTGCACGAACACACGGGTTGGGGATTTTCCCGTTCGCTTAGCTGCCTGCCTGGCAACCCGTGGCGAATCTGTTGGGAATTTCCCTTGGCTTATTTTTCTATAGCTTGTTTCCTGCGTAACGCGATTGCCCGAACACCTTGCCTGAATCGGCGCTGGCAAACGGTGGAGTGTTACCCAAATTGGGGCATGCAATCGGTTAAATCACTTATAGCAAAGCCCGTACCATACGCCCCGGAAAAGGGCGATTTAGGCAGGTCAAGAGCAAAACTTGTAGCCTTGCGACAAGTTCTTAACGGATCAGCCAAACCCTCAATCAGCCGACGCCCCATCGCGGAGCGTGCGCACCGAACTGGAGCCTGACATGCACGAAAATCTGATACTTGAGCCCACACTTACTGCCGACGCCTGCGTTATCTGGCTGCATGGCCTGGGTGCCGACCGCTTCGACTTCCTGCCGGTGGCCGAAGCGCTGCAGCAACAGCTGACCAGCACACGCTTTGTGCTGCCCCAGGCACCAACCCAAGCGGTAACCATCAATGGCGGCTACGCCATGCCCAGCTGGTACGACATTCTGGCCATGAGTCCGGCGCGGGCGATCAACAGCCAGCAACTGGAAGACTCGGCGCAGCGCGTGATCGAGCTGATCGAAGGGCAGCGCGACAGCGGCATCGACCCGGCACGGATCTTCCTCGCCGGCTTCTCCCAAGGCGGAGCGGTGGTGTACCACGCCGGCTTCCTACGCTGGCATGGGCCGCTGGGCGGCGTGCTGGCGCTTTCCACCTACTCCCCAACCCTCAGCACTGACGTAGAACTGCCGGCTACAAAAAAACAACTGCCGGTTTACTGTTTGCATGGCACGTTTGACGACATCGTGCAGCGCGCCATGGGTCGCGCTGCCCATGACTGCCTGGAGGCACAGGGCGTACCAGTGACCTGGCAGGAATACCCTATGGGCCATGAAGTGCTGCCCCAGGAAATCCGAGATATCGGCACCTGGCTGGCGGCGCGATTGGGCTGAAACCCGCGAATCAGAAAAGGTCAGCAAATGAGCCAAGCCGTCGTTCACCACCCCGCTCAAGTACCCGCCATTGCGTCACTGCGCGACACCCTGGCGATTGAGCAGATCGCCCTGCAAGACCGCGATATGCCGGCCAGCACCTACGAGCTGCTGCAACGCAGTGCGGAGCGCAATCCCGACGCTACGGCCCTGACCTTTCTGCTGCACGGCAATAGTGAAGAGCAGCCCTACCAGCTGAGCTATGGCGAGCTGTTCGGCAAGGTCACGCAAACTGCCAACGCCCTGCATCGCCTCGGTGTAGGGCCGGGCAAGGCGGTGTCGTTTCTGCTGCCCAATCTACCGCACACCCACTTCACGTTGTGGGGCGGTGAAGCGGCCGGGGTGGTCAATGCGATCAACCCGCTGCTGGACAGTGAGCATATTGCCGAGTTGATCCGCGCCTCCGATTCCGAGGTACTGGTAACGCTGGCCCCCTTCCCTGGCACCGACCTGTGGGACAAGGTCGCCGCGCTGCGCGAGCACTTGCCCGAGCTCAAGCACATCATCACGGTGGACATGGCCAACTACTTGCCCGAGCCGCAGCGCAGCGGGCTCAAAGCCCAGCGCGGTGGTTTGCCTGCGGGGGTGCTGGACTTCGACGAACTGATCGCCGTTACCCCCGCTGACCACCTGGAAAGCGGCCGGGTCATCGCGGCCGACGACATCGCCTCGTACTTCCACACCGGCGGCACCACCGGCACGCCAAAGCTAGCGCCGCACACCCATCGCAATGAAGTGGCGATGGCCATGATCCTGGCCTTTGCCATCGACCTGCATGCCAGCGACGTAACCCTCTGCGGCCTGCCGCTGTTCCACGTCAACGGCGTGATGGTCACCGGCCTCGCGCCCTTCTATGTCGGTGCCGAGGTGCTGCTGGCCACGCCCCAGGGCTATCGCAGCCAGAGCCTGATCCAGAATTTCTGGAAGATCATCGAACGTTACCGGGTGAGCTTTTTCAGCGGCGTACCGACCATCTACGCCGGTTTGTTACAGGTGCCGAGCGCCGGCCACGACCTGTCTAGCCTGCGCTACGCCCTGTGTGGTGCGGCACCGATGCCGGTGGAGTTGATCCGCCAGTTCGAGAGCAAAACCGGCCTCAAGCTGATCGAAGGCTACGGCCTTACCGAAGGCACCTGCGGCAGCTGTGGCAACCCGCCGGCGGGCGAAAGCCGCCCTGGCTCCATCGGCATCCGCATGCCGTACTGCGAAGTGAAAATCGCCGTGCTCGATGAACAAGGCAACTATCTGCGTGACGCCGCCGAAAACGAAATCGGCAACCTGGTGCTGCGCGGCATCACGGTGTTCAACGGCTACCTGCAAACAGACAAGAACACGGGCATCTGGGTCGATGGCGATTGGTTCAATACCGGCGACCTGGGCCGCATCGACGCCGACGGTTTTATTTGGCTAACCGGGCGCAGCAAGGACCTGATCATTCGCGGCGGGCACAATATCGACCCGCAGATGATCGAAGAAGCACTGCACAAGCATCCGGCCGTGGCCATGGCCGCCGCAGTGGGCAAACCCTGTGTAAAAGCGGGCGAACTGCCGGTGGTGTACGTGCAGTTGGTGCCGGGGGCCAGCGTCAGCGCCGAGGAACTGCTCAGCCACGCCGCCGCCCATATTCCAGAGCGGGCGGCAGTGCCCAAGGATGTGTGGATCATCGACGCCATTCCGCTCACCGCCGTGGGTAAAACCTTCAAACCGAGCCTGCGCCATGACGCCATCCGTCGGGTTTTCGAGGCCGACCTACGGCATATCGACCCGCAGGTGCGCGTGGAGGTCAGCGCCGACGACAGCCATGGTCAATTGGCACGCCTGTACTTCCAGAAGCTAGACGCGGCGCGCCATGCAGCTATTGATGCGTGCCTGTCCGGCTATGCCGTGCGCTACCAGGTAGTGGCTGACGTCTGACACTACCGAAATAAACAGGGAACGAACGATCCGGTAGCAGGCTCAGAATTGTTGCCGGGCTGTGAACCGCTGAGCAGCAGATTGCTGCCTTGCCAGCTATGGTTCACCTGGGTCTTTTTCCAACCTGCCCTAACCGGCGAAGTGCCATCAGGCGGCGCGGCGAACATGATGATCGCCAACCCGACCGACGCTTTTCGCCATGGGTTACCACGGCCAGGACCCTGTTCAGCTAAACCGGGTTTTCGCACTTACGAAAGGATGCGTCGCGATGCCATTCCCTATTGTTTATCCACATGGAACGCTTCAATTGCGATGAAAAACGCGCAGTGGCAGGCCGACCTGCATTCCATCCATGACATGCGTCTGTTTCAGAATGTCGCCGCCCATAACCTGGGGCGCCTGCTGGAGCAATTTCACGCCTTTGAACTGGACGCCGAGGAAGTACTGCTCTCGCCGTTCGACCGTAACCAGCACCTGTATGTATTGCTGGAAGGCGAATTGAAGGTATTCCTCGCCTCCCTGGACAACCCGGCAGTGAAAACCCTGCAGGCCGGCGAGTGCGTGGGCGAAATCAGCTTTATCGACAACGACCACCCTTCTGCCTACGTGGTAGCCGCCACGCGTTGCCTGGTCTTGCGTCTGCACCGCGAATCGCTGTTCAGTCTGTTCGCGCAATCGCCGGAGCTGATGCAGAACCTGCTCGAACTGCTGTGCGAACGGGTGCGCCAGGGCAACCAGATCATTATCGACAGCGAGCAGAACGCCAATGTCGACACCCTGACCGGTGCCTTCAACCGGCGCTGGCTGGAACATATCTTCGAACGGGAAAACACTCGCTGCGCCTTTAATGGCCAGCCGATGTGCCTGTTGATGCTGGATGTCGATCACTTCAAGGCCTACAACGACAACCATGGCCATCTGGCCGGCGATTACGCCTTGTGCCTGGTGGCGCATACCCTGCGCAACCAGCTGCGGCCGAAAGACAGCCTGACGCGCTACGGTGGCGAAGAGTTTGTCATTCTCCTGCCGGGAATGAACGCCGACGAAGGCCGCGCCATCGGCGAACGTCTGCGCCTGGCGCTGGAACAGGTGAGCTCGTTCTACTCGCCGGTGGGGGTATTGCCGGGGGTGACCATGTCCATCGGCTTGGCCGAGATTCGCCCGAACGATACCTTGCAGACTTTGATTGCCCGCGCGGATAGCGCGCTGTATCAGGCCAAGCAGCAGGGAAGAAACTGCCTTTGCGGCTAACCACTACCTCGTAGGAGTGGTTTCAGCCGCGATGCTCTTGATCTTCCAGAGCATCGCGGCTGAAACCGCTGCTACAAAGGATCTCGCAGGCACAAAAAAGCCCGGAATCGAACCGGGCTTTTTTGTGCCTGCGAGATCCTTACTGCGCCAGGATCTGGCCAATGGTCGGGTCTTTGAAGGTGCGGGTCAGGGCATCGCTCAACACGTCGCTGACCAGCTTGGTGTTGGTTTCCTGGTTCGGTGCCATGCCGAATTTCTGCTCCAGGGTGGCACCGTAACGGCCGCTGTAACGGCGGGTGGCGTTCTGTACATCAGCACGGAAAGTGGCACCGATGCTGGCTTCGGTCACGTACATGCCTTCCTTGGGCGACTGGTATTTCAGATCGGCCAGGGTAATGGTGATTTGCGGAGCGTTCAGCGCGCCGGGCGACGGGGTGAAGCCCAGCAAACGTACAGCAGCTTCAGCCTGTTGCTGCAGCTTTGGCAGGATGTCGGCACCTTGCACGGTGACAGCGCTGGTTTCCGGGTACAGACCGCCACGGGTACCGAGCACCGGCGATGGACGACCATCAACCACACGCACCACCACAGGCTGACCTTGGCCGACCGGGGTGAGATTGCTGGTGAGTTTCGGCGTCGGGCTGAGTTGTTGCGGGCTGTTTGCACAGCCAACCAGCGTCAGGCTGGTAACAGCGATCAGACCAAACAACAGACGGTGCAGCATGCTCATCTCTCCACAAGGATTAGAACGCCCGGTTGGGCTGCTTGAAGTGGCCGCAGTATACCCAGCGCAACGGCGGCCTGACAGCGCTGAAATCTCTGACCCAGCAGGCCTGGTGAGGTTCCGGCCCGGCCGGCGCAGCGCCCTGTAAACAGCGGTCGTCATCGGTGCAAACCGGCGTCTGGCGTTGGCGGGCTGACCGGCGGGGAAAGAAAAGTCACGCTAAAAAACCAACTTTTGTCATTTCACCGTTATAATCGCGCCCCGATTATAAGGACGTCTCCTGCTCGGGCCTCGCAGCTACCCTGATGAACTCAGCATCAGCCCGCACCGCCCCAGAGAGTCGCCCACTTCGCGTGACCTTCCGGCACCTCTGCTTTGCTTCCACACCTGCTATATACGGGGGTAAAAGCGCGCAGAACGTACCCTTGGCACCCGAACTTTTGAGGTTCACGTTTCCAAAAGAGCGTGAAAAAACGGTTTCACAACTTCACAAGAGTGTGGCGAGCAAATGGCGCAAAACGATTACGAGGCTGTCGATGTGCTGCTGGTTGGTGCCGGCATCATGAGCGCGACACTGGCCGTGCTGTTGAAAGAGCTCGACCCCGGCATCAAGCTGGAAGTCGCTGAAATGCAGGCGTCCGGAGCCATCGAAAGCTCCAACCCCTGGAACAACGCCGGTACCGGTCACGCCGGCCTGTGCGAACTCAACTACACCCCCGAGGCCGCTGATGGCTCGGTGGACATCAAGAAAGCCGTGAACATCAACACCCAGTTCGAGGTGTCGAAACAGTTCTGGGCGCACTTGATGCAGCAAGGCAATTTCGGTTCACCGAAAACCTTTATCAACCCGATTCCGCACCTGAGCTTCGTGCAGGGCGAAAGGGGCATCCAGTTCCTCAAGACCCGTCATGCCGCTCTGGTCAAGCACCATGCCTTCGATGACATGTTGTACACCGAAGACAAGGCCACCATGGCCGAGTGGATGCCGCTGATGATGCCGGGCCGCGCCGCCGATGAAGCCATCGCCGCCACCCGCGTGGAGTCCGGTACCGACGTCAACTTCGGTGCCCTGACCAATCAGCTGCTGAAATTCCTCGGCGAGCAAAGCGACTGCCGCGCGACCTACAACCAGAAGGTTGTCGGCCTCAAGCGCACCGACAAAGGTTGGCGTGTCACCATCAAGGACACCCAGTCCGGTGCCAGCCGCGAAGTCGACACCAAGTTCGTCTTTCTCGGCGCGGGTGGCGCGGCCCTGCCGCTGCTGCAAATGTCCGGCATTCCGGAAGGCAAAGGTTTTGGTGGTTTCCCGGTGAGTGGCCAGTGGCTGCGTTGCGATGACCCGGAAATCGTCAAACAGCACGAAGCCAAGGTGTACAGCCAGGCCGCGGTAGGTTCGCCACCGATGTCGGTACCGCACCTGGATACCCGTGTGGTCGACGGCAAGAAATCCCTGCTGTTCGGGCCATACGCCGGCTTCAGCACCAAGTTCCTCAAGCACGGCTCGTTCCTCGACCTGCCGCTGTCGGTTCGCCCGAGCAACCTCGGCCCGATGCTGGCAGTAGCCCGCGACAACTTCGACCTGACCAAATACCTGATCAGCGAAGTACTGCAGTCCAGCGAACAACGCATGGAATCGCTGAAGCGTTTCTTCCCGAACGCCAAGTCGGCGGACTGGCGTTTGGAAATTGCCGGTCAGCGCGTGCAGATCATCAAGAAAGACCCGAAAAAAGGCGGCATCCTGCAGTTCGGTACCGAACTGGTTGCAGCCCAGGACGGCACCATCGCCGCCCTGCTGGGTGCATCGCCGGGTGCATCGGTTACCGTGTCGATCATGCTGGAACTGATCGAGCGCTGCTTCCCTGAGCAGGTGAACGCCGCCTGGGCCGAGAAGCTCAAGACGATTTTCCCGGCACGGGAAAAAGCCCTGGAAAACGATGCAACGCTATACCGCGAAGTCAACGCCCGCAGCAATGAGCTGCTGGGGTTGACGCCGCGCAAGGTAGAGACTGTTGCTACCGTGTGATGGCAAATGAGTAAAAAAACGGCGCCTGGTGCGCCGTTTTTTTATGCCTATACAAAAGCATCGCGGCTAAAGCCGCTCCTACGAGATCGCACATTTCGTAGGAGCGGCTTTAGCCGCGATGCTTTTATGCGGACAAAAAAAGCCCCACCGAAGTGAGGCCTGAAAGTGCTGCGCTGAATACAGCGCAACAAAGGGAAAAGCATGTCTTAAACCAGTGTAGTCAGCGCTTCACGGCTGAAGGCGAGAATCTCGTCTTCACGGCCATCGCGTACCTTCACGGCCCAATCCGGGTCAACCAACAACGCACGGCCCACGGCCACCAGATCGAATTCCTGCTTGTTCAAACGCTCCAGCAGGGCATCGAGTTTCTCTGGCTGAGCGACCTTGTCGGTCTTGACCATAAACTGCATGAACTCGCCATCCAGACCCACGCTGCCGACGGTGATGGTCGGCTTGCCGGTGAGTTTGCGGGTCCAGCCGGCCAGATTGAGGTCGGAACCTTCGAACTCCGGCTCCCAGAAACGGCGGGTGGAACAGTGGAAAATATCCACGCCAGCGTCGGCCAGTGGCTGCAGGAATTCACCCAAGGCTTCTGGCGTTGTCACCAGGCGGGCGGTGTAGTCCTGCTGCTTCCATTGCGAGAAGCGAAAGATGATCGGGAAAGTGGGGCTGGTGGCAGCACGCACGGCCTTGATCAGCTCGATGGCAAAACGCGAACGGTTGGCCAGGCTGCCACCGTATTCGTCGTCGCGCTGGTTGGAGCCTTCCCAGAAAAACTGGTCGATCAGGTAGCCATGGGCACCGTGGATTTCCACGCCGTCCATGCCGATGGCCTGGGCGTCTTTGGCGGCCTGGGCGAAAGCAGCGATGACGTCGTCGATATCCTGCTTGGTCATGCCATGGACGACTTCAACGCCATCCTTGGTTTTGCCGGTCGGGCCGTAGCCGGGCACGCTGGCGTCCGGCTCGGTGCCGATGCGGCGCACGCTGCCGACGTGCCAGAGTTGCGGAACGATCTTGCCGCCTTCGGCGTGTACCGCGTCGACCACTTGTTTCCACCCGGCCAGCGCGTCCTCACCAAAGAAACGCGGCACATGCGGGTAGCCGTTGGAAGCCTGGTGGCCGACGGTGGTGCCCTCGGTCACGATCAGGCCCACACCTGCGGCGGCGCGGCGACGGTAGTACTCGATCACTTTGGCGTTAGGCACACCGCCCGGGGAGAACGAACGGGTCATCGGTGCCATGACGACGCGGGTTGGCAGTTCCAGCTCGCCAAGGCGGAAGGGTTCGAACAGAGCTTTCACAAGAGCGGTCATGCAAATCTCCTAACGGGCCTCAGGGGCCATTGGGTCATCAATAAGCGGGCGTCAGCAGACGCTCCAGTTGGTGCAGAAAGACGCTGAGCGGGGCGGCGTTGGCGCCGGCCTTCATCCGCATCAAGGTGCCTTCCCAGGCATTGGCGATAAATTCCGCCAACTCCACACAATCGGTTTCGGCGCTCAACTCGCCTGCCTCGCGGGCTTCGATCAAACACCCGGCAAGGATGTCCACCGAGCGCTGCAGAATGCTTTCCACCTGCAGGCCAATTGGTTGCGAGGGCTCGGCCATTTCAAAACTCAGGCTGCCGATAAAGCAGTGGTACTGCGGTTTTTCCTGGCGACGGAAGTGGTTCAACAGCTCGCCATAGAAACTCAGGATGCGCTGACAGGGGCTCAGCGCCGAATTACCCAGCGCACTGGCGTAACGCTGCAGGCGCGGGGCATAGAGGTGTTCCAGTGCGTGGACGGCGAAGTCTTCCTTGCTGGCGAAGTAGTGATAGAACGAGCCTTTGGGAATACCGGCGGCCTGCACGATCTCTTGCACGCCGGTGCCGTGGTAGCCGCGACGCAGCATCACTTCCGAGCCTTTGGTCAGGATCAGATCGCGCTTGTCGAGCCGGATAGTGGGGTTGGCTGTAGTCATGGCGGCGATCATATGACCGGTCGTCTCGCTTCGCCCAGCATCATTGATAGCAGTGATAAAGCCCTACAGACGAATCGGTAAATCGCGATATCGCGATGGCCCTGACGTAGGTTGGGTTGAGCTCTGCGAAGCCAACACAGCGGACTCGACCTTATCGATACCAGCTATTGAAACGGTCGATTTCAACCGAAGCGGAGCGAGGAATAGTCTGGCCTCACTCTCACTCACCGGGCCGATAGGAGGCTCCAATGAACCGCTTCGCAACTATCGCCCTGCTACTGATTGCTACCGTTCTGACTGGTTGTGCTGGCCAAGGCCACTCGATGTTGGAACTCAAACCCTACACCGCCCTGGAGCTGCGCCAGAAAGCGTTGGAAGACTTGAGCCGTCAGGGCTTGTCGTTCGACGAATACCAGCTCAAACGCGCCCAATTGCAGGGCCAGCCGGTGCGTGATTTCGACTTTGACGGGCAAGATGAGCTGAATGCAGGCCGCGGCAACGGCAACCGCGAGGCTCATCAGGGTTGAGGAAAAACTCGACTCGTAGGAGCAGCTTTAGCCGCGATGCTTTTCAAGATCAAAGGCATCGCGGCTAAAGCCGCTCCTAGGAGAACAGCGAGGCGGTATTAGGCCAAGGCTTTTTCGATTGCCTGGATAAGCGCCGGATCATCCGGTGTGGTACGCGGTGAAAAGCGCGCCAACACCCGGCCATCCTGCCCCACCAGAAACTTCTCGAAATTCCAGGTGATATCCCCCGGAAACTCCGCACCCTCGCCCGCCAGCAGACGGTACAGTGAGTGACGGCCCGGGCCATTCACTTCGAGCTTGCTGCTCAGCGGAAAGCTGACGCCATAGTTGAGGCTGCAGAATTCCTTGATCTCATCTTCGCTGCCAGGTTCCTGGCCGGCGAATTGGTTGCAAGGCAGGCCCAGCACGCTGAAACCCTGGTCCTTGTACTGCTGGTACAGACTTTCCAAACCCGCGTATTGGGGCGTCAGGCCGCATTTCGAGGCGACATTGACCACCAGCACAACCTTGCCCTTGAGGGGCGCGAGCGACAATTCCTGGCCATCCAAGGCACGTAAATTGATGTCGTGAAAAGCACTCATGACGAACTCCCGATCAGTCATTACAAACGAAGCCCTTACGGACAAAAAAGGCGCCCTGTTGAGCGCCTTTTTGGTAATCCAGTTAGCCGCTACAGCAGCTTAGCTGAATCAATGGTGGTGACCACCTTCGCCATGGATATGACCATGGGCGATTTCTTCTTCGCTGGCCGCACGTACGGCAACGACCTTGATCTGGAAGTTCAGACGCTGGCCAGCCAGCGGGTGGTTGCCGTCGACGGTGACGTCGTCGCCGTCCAGATCGCGGATGGTGACGATCTGCATGCTGCCGTCCGGCGCGGAAGCGTGAAACTGCATACCCACTTCCAGTTCATCAACGCCTTCGAACATGCTGCGGCTCAGGGTGCTGACCAGTTCGGCGCTGTATTCGCCGTAAGCTTCTTCAGGCTCAACGGCCACGGTCAGTTCATCGCCAGCCTGCTTGCCAACCAGGGCTTTTTCCAGACCGACGATAATGTTGCCTGCACCTTGCAGGTAAACCAGCGGGGCGCCGCCGGCAGAGCTGTCGATCACCTCACCAGCATCGTTGGTCAGGGTATAGTCGATGGAGACAGCCGTATTGGCAGCGATCAGCATGGGGCGGAACCTTTGCGAAAGAGTGGAGAACGGGCAAGTTTAACCAAGGGTTCGGCCGAAAGCGACCCGAGCGCAGACGGACGGACGCCGCCCCACGTACAGATTCTGGGCTTTCGCCAGGATGAAGAAGGCCATTGGGTGGCGGTGCTGTCTTGCGGCCATACTCAACACCTGCGCCACCAACCGCCCTGGCAGAACCGCGACTGGGTGCAAGACCCCGTGCAACGGCAAGAAAAAATCGGCCAACCCTTTAGCTGCGGTTGGTGCGCCCAGGGGCAGGAGCCCCCGGTTGAAGATGATCAGCAAGACGAGGAGCAGTGATGCAAGCACGGCATATTCTGGTGATCAATTGCGGCAGTTCATCGATCAAATTCGCCCTGATCCACGAGGCCCATTCGCAGACGTTTCTCAGTGGTGAAGCGCAAAACCTCGGCACCTACGATGCCGAGCTGCATTGGCGGCGTGGCCCCGAACACGACAGCCTGATGATTCCCAACGCCGACCACCGCGCCGCCCTGTCACAGCTGCTACCGATCGTGCAAAGCGCCTGCGGCGGCAAGTTGCACGGCATCGGTCACCGCGTGGTGCATGGCGGCGAACGCTTCAGCGCAGCGCGGCGCATCGACCCCCAGGTGCTCGCCGAAATCAGCGCCACCGCCCATCTGGCACCACTGCACAACCCGGCCAACCTGATGGGCATCGAAGCCACCCTCAAGCTGTATCCCAATTTGCCCCAGGTGGCCGTGTTCGACACCGCCTTCCACCACAGCCTGCCCGAGTACGCCTTTCGCTACGCCGTGCCAGAGTTTCTCTACCGCGAGCATGGCATTCGCCGTTATGGCTTTCATGGCACCAGCCACCGTTACGTCAGCGCCCGCGCGGCCGAGATGAGCAACCTGTCGGTGGACGACAGCTGCTGGCTCTCCGCACACTTGGGCAACGGTTGCTCCACCTGCGCGGTGGTGAATGGCCAGAGCCGCGACACCAGCATGGGCCTGACCCCACTGGAAGGCGTGGTGATGGGCACCCGCAGCGGCGATGTCGACCCGAACCTGCACAGCCACCTGGCCTTGGCCCTGGGCTGGGATATCGAAAAAATCGACTACATGCTCAACCACGACGCCGGCCTGCTCGGTTTGTCCGGGCTGTCCAACGATATGCGCAGCCTGGAGCAGGCCCAGCATGACGGCCATGAAGGCGCGACGTTGGCCATCGAGGTGTTCTGCTACCGCCTGGCCAAATCGCTGGCGGCCATGAGCTGTGCCCTGCCGCGTTTGGACGGGCTGATTTTCACCGGCGGCATCGGCGAAAACTCGCCGCTGATCCGCAGCAAAACCGTCGCCCATCTGCGCCTGCTCAATTTGCAGTTGGATGACGAAGCCAACCAGCGCTATATCCGTGGGCTTTCCGGTACGATCCACGCCTACGGCCACCCACGGGTGCTGGTGATACCGACCAACGAAGAGCGGCAGATCGCCCTCGATACCTTGCAGCTACTGCACTAGCAGCGCTCGGGCTCCCGGTAGGAGCGGCTTCAGCCGCGATGCTCTTTGAACCTTCAGAGCATCACGGCTAATCCCAGGAAAGCTAAATAACTGTGAGGCCCGCCCACCCGGCGGGTCTCTAATAAAAAGCGCGAACCACGCGCCGTTCAGGAATGTGCATGCAAACCTATTTTCTTGCCCCCAGCGGTTTTGGCGTTGGCCTTACCTCCATCAGTCTCGGCATGGTCGGCGCGCTTGAGCGCGTAGGTCTGCGCGTCGGTTTTTTCAAACCGGTGGCGCAACCACAGCCCGGCGACCTAGGCCCGGAACGCTCCAGCGAACTGATCGCCCGCACCCACGGCCTGCACTCCCCTACCCCGGTCAGCCTCGGCCATGTCGAACGGATGCTCGGCGAAGGCCAGCTCAATGACCTGCTGGAAGAATTCATCGGCCTGTTCCAGGACGCGGCCCGCGACAAGGATGTGGTGATAGTCGAGGGCATGGTGCCCACCGCCCACACCAGCTACGCGGCACGTATCAACCTGCACCTGGCCAAGAGCCTGGATGCCGAGGTGATTCTGGTTACCGCGCCGGAAGAGGAAAGCATCAGCGAGCTGTCCGACCGCCTGGAAATCCAGACTCAGATGTTCGGCGGCCCGCAGGACAGCTCGGTGCTCGGGGTGATCCTCAACAAGGTCCGCGATGAGCAGATTGCCGCCACCCTGCACGATCACTCGCCGCTGTTTCGCCGCAACGACTTTCGTCTGCTCGGCACCATCCCCTGGCTTGACCAGTTGAACGCCCCGCGCACCCGCGATATCGCCGACCTGCTCGGCGCCCGCGTGATCAATGCCGGTGACTACGAACAGCGGCGCATGCAGCGCATCGTGCTGTGTGCCCGCGCCGTGGCCAACACTGTGCAACTGCTCAAGCCGGGCGTGCTGGTGGTGACCCCGGGGGACCGTGACGACATCATCCTGGCCGCCTGCCTGGCCGCCACCAATGGCATGCCCCTGGCCGGCCTGCTGCTGTGCAGCGATTTCCCCCCGGACCCGCGGATCATGGAGCTGTGTCGCGGTGCCTTGCAAAGCGGCCTGCCGGTGCTGTCGGTGACCACCAGTTCCTATGACACGGCGAACAACCTCAATCGCCTGAACAAGGAAATCCCCATCGACGACCGCGAGCGCGCCGAGCGGGTCACCGACTTCGTCGCCAGCCATATCGACCATAAGTTTCTCAGCCAACGCTGCGGCGAACCCCATGAGCAGCGCATGTCGCCACCGGCATTCCGCTTCCAGCTGGTGCAGCGCGCCCAAGCGGCCAATAAACGTATCGTCCTGCCGGAAGGCAGCGAGCCGCGCACCGTGCAAGCCGCCGCCATCTGCCAGGCGCGGGGCATCGCCCAGTGCGTGCTGCTGGCCAAGCCCGAAGAGGTGCAGCTTGTTGCGCAGGCCCATGGCATCGAGTTGCCGCCAGGCCTGGAGATTCTCGACCCGGATCTGATTCGCAGCCGCTACGTCGGCCCTATGGTCGAGCTGCGCAAAGGCAAAGGCCTGAACGCCCCGATGGCCACCCAGCAACTGGAAGACCCGGTGATGCTCGGCACCATGATGCTGGCCCTGGATGAAGTGGACGGCCTGGTTTCCGGTGCCATCCACACCACCGCCAATACCATTCGCCCGGCCCTGCAACTGATCAAGACCGCCCCCGGCTACAAGCTGGTGTCCTCGGTGTTTTTTATGCTGCTGCCGGACCAGGTGGTGGTGTATGGCGACTGCGCGGTGAACCCCGACCCAACGGCCAGCGAGCTGGCGGAAATTGCCGTGCAGAGCGCCGAGTCAGCGACCGCCTTTGGCATCGAACCACGGGTGGCGATGATCAGTTACTCCACCGGCGAATCCGGCACTGGCGTGGATGTGGATAAAGTGCGCGAGGCCACGCGCCTGGCGAAACTGGCGCGGCCCGACCTGCTCCTCGATGGTCCGCTGCAATACGACGCCGCCGCCATCACCAGCGTGGCCCTGCAGAAAGCGCCAGGCAGTGCGGTGGCCGGGCATGCCACGGTATTTGTATTCCCCGACCTGAACACCGGCAACACCACCTACAAAGCCGTACAGCGCAGCGCCAACTGCGTCAGCGTCGGGCCGATGCTGCAAGGCCTGCGCAAGCCAGTGAACGACCTGTCCCGCGGGGCCATGGTGGACGACATCATTTACACGATTGCACTGACGGCGATTCAAGCCGCCAACCTGCCGTAATGCGAGTCGTAGGAGCAACTTCAGCCGCGATGCTCTTGGCGATCAAAAGCATCGCGGCTGAAGCCGCTCCTACAAAAGCGCCGCCACTTGCAGTTCCTTTGGCAATCGTTAATCTCTGCGCCTAACAACCGCCAACTTCCTCGAAAAGGCGGGCACAATAATTTCATGAGGCATCTGCCCCTATGCTGTCTTTCCTGCCTGCGCCGCTACGCGGTGTGCTCGCCACCATTCTGCTGTTCGCTAACACCCTGATCTGGTGCTGGTTTCTGTTTATTGCTGCGCTGGTGAAATTGCTGCTGCCATTCAAGCCGGTGCGCACCCTGTGCAACCTGGTGTTGAACTGGGCTGCCGAAGCCTGGATCGCCTGCAACAGCGGGTGGATGTGGCTGGTGCAAAAAACCGACTGGGATCTCAAGGGCCGCGAGCAATTCAAGTACGACGGCTGGTACCTGGTGACCAGCAACCACCAGAGTTGGGTGGACATTCTGGTGCTGCAACACACCCTCAACCGGCGCCTGCCCTTCTTCAAGTTCTTCCTCAAACAGGAGCTGATCTGGGTGCCGGTGATTGGCCTGTGCTGGTGGGCGTTGGACTTCCCCTTTATGAAGCGCTACACCAAGGCCTATCTGGAAAAACACCCGGAAAAGAAAGGCCAGGACACCGCCGCCACCCGCCGCGCCTGCGAAAAATTCAGCGATGTACCAGTGGCCATTTTCAACTTTCTGGAAGGCACGCGCTTTACCCAGGCCAAGCATGATCAGCAGAACTCACCGTTCCGCTACCTGCTCAAACCCAAAGCCGGCGGCATCGCCTTTGTGCTGGACGCGATGGGCGCGCGACTGAAATCGATGGTCAACATCACCATCCACTACCCCGAAGGTAATCCGAGTTTCTGGGCCTTTCTCTGCGGTGAAGTGCCCAAGGTGGTGGTGCGTTACCACACCCTGGAAATCCCGCGCGAGTTTCTCGGCAAGGATTACAACAGCGACGAAACCTACCGCCTGGGATTCCAGCAGTGGGTGAATAAGCTGTGGGAAGAGAAAGATGCGGAGTTGGAGCGGCTGCACCAAGAGTTTCCGCCTTCGAAGTAACGACGCCCCTTCAAAAAACCATCGTCGTCCCAGCGCAGGCTGGGACCCAGAATTGCGGAGCCATCACCACTCTTCTGAACAACTCTGGATTCCGGCCTGCGCCGGAATGACCGCAGGCGCCCCCACCCATCCTAGGGTTTGCGGTACACATCCCAATCAATCTGCGCCGGGAAGTGCAGGGTCTCCGCCACTGGCAAACCCTTGGCGACCAGAAAGCCCTGCATGATGTGGCAGCGGTGTTCCAGCAGCCAGTCGCGCTGCTCGATGGTTTCCACCCCTTCGGCAATCACCTCCAGGCCCAGATTGCGGCCCAGGTCGATGATGGTACTGACCACCGCCGCGTCCTTGGGTGAGCTGAGCATATTGGAGATAAACAGCCGGTCGATCTTCAGGGTGTCCAGTTCGAAATGACGCAGGTAAGCCAGGGATGAATAGCCGGTGCCAAAGTCGTCGATGGCGATCTTCACCCCCAGTGCGCGCAACTGGCTGAGCTGTTCGCGGGTGGTGTCGAGGTCTTGCATCAGCGCGCTTTCGGTCACCTCCACTTCCAGTTGCCGGGGCTGCAAGCCCAATTCCAGCAACACCCGGCGCAGGTCTTCGACCAACTGCGGCATACCGAACTGCACCGGGCTGACGTTAAGGCTGACCACCACCTGATCACCGAACGCTGGGCGCCAATCGCAGCACTGCTGCACGCCACGGTGGAAGATCCAGTCGCCCAGGCGATTGATCAGACGGGTTTCTTCCAGTAGCGGAATAAACACATTGGGCGCGATGGTGCCGGACACCGGATGTTCCCAGCGCAGCAGCGCTTCGAAGCCACGCAGCTTGCCGGTTTCCAGATACACCTGCGGTTGGTAGACGAGCACGAAATCGTCCTGCTCGATGGCATTGCGCAGGCTTTCTTCCAGCATCAGCCGCGAGCGCGCACGGCCGTTCATTTCCGGCGAGAAGAAGCGGTATTGTTGACGCCCGGCGCGTTTGGCTTCGTACATGGCCATATCGGCGGCACGCATCAGGCCATCGACACTACGCCCGCATTCGGGGTAGCTGGCAATGCCGATACTGGCACCCAGGGTCACGTCCATGCCGTCGACGCGATGACGCACCGACACCAGCTCGATCAGTTTTTCCGCAATCCGTGCCGCATCTTCCGGGTGTTCCAGGCCGTCGAGCAAGGCGGTGAATTCATCGCCCCCCATTCGCGCCAACACATCGTAGGGGCGCAGGCTGGAGCGCAGCAGCTCGCCCACCTGGCGCAGCACCTGATCGCCCGCCGCATGGCCCAGGGAATCGTTGATGCGTTTAAAACCATCGAGGTCGAGATACAGAATCGCCATGCGTTTGCCACTGCGGTCCAGGCGCGCCAGATTCGTTTCCAGCGCCTGATGAAACCCTCGGCGGTTGAGCAGCCCCGTGAGGGCATCGGTGGCCGCCTGGGATTCGAGCTGGGCGTACAGGTTGCGCACCACCGACATATCCAGGGCCAGAATCACCATCGAGCGCTGCAAGCGCGGCAGCGGCGAACTGGACAGCGCCACTGGCAGCACCTGACCACTCACTGCCCGCAGACCAGCGTCGTGCAGACGATAGGCCTCACCGCGCAGCCAATGTTTATAAAATTCGGAATCCTTCCATGCCGTGGGAATGCCGGAGGTTTCCAGGTAATCGAGAATGGGCGTGCCTTCGATGCCCGTCACCGTGCCGTTGAGCATGCGCGCCATGGCCGGGTTGACGAAATTGATTTTGCCCTCCTCGCTCACCACCACTATGCCTTCGGCGGCGTTCTCCAACACCGAGGCGTTGAACGCCCGCGCGCTGTCCAGCTGCTTGGAAAGCAGCTGCAGTTCATGGCGGTTGCGCTCGTGCTCCAGCAGCACATTGATCTTGTGCCGCAGCACCTGCGGGTCGAAGGGTTTGAGAATAAAGTCCACCGCGCCAGTGGCGTAGCCGCGCAACACCGAGTCCTCGGTATGAGCGATGGCGGACAGAAAGATGATGGGGGTGTAACGGGTGGCGGGGTTGCCGCGCATCAGACGCGCCACCTCGAAGCCATCCATATGCGGCATCTGCACATCCAGCAGTACCAGCCCGACATTATTGTCGAGCAGGCACTGCAGGGCGGCTTCGCCCGAGTTGACCGTGCGGACTTCCCAGGGGCTATCGCCGAGCAGGGCTTCCATGGCCACGAGGTTTTCTTCGCGATCATCGACCACCAGCAGAATCTGTTCGCTGGACTGCGGTTTAATCTGCGCTTGAGCCATTTCGTCCCTCCGATTTCGCCAACCAGCGTTGCAGCAGAACCAACAGGTCCTGGCGCGCTACCGGTTTGGCCAGATAATCATCCGTGCCCGCGGCCAAACATTTTTCGCGGTCGCCCTTCATCGCATGGGCCGTCAAGGCAATGATCGGCACCGTGCAGCCTTTCTCCTGCTTGAGCAGACGAGTGGCCGTGTAGCCATCCATGTTGGGCATCGCCATGTCCATCAGGATTACGTCAAACGTCTGTTCGGCATACGCCGCCAGGGCTTCGAAGCCGTCTCTGGCGGTACTGACTTCCAGCCCGAGCTCGTCGAGCACCGCGCTCATCGCATAGATATTGCGCACGTCATCGTCCACCAACAGCACCCGGCGCCCCTGCAACGGGTTGCTTTCGAGCACCGCTGGCTGCGGTTGTGGTTGCGCTTGCGGCTCACGCACGCTGGAAAGAAAACCCTGCACGGCCAGGCTCAGCGCTTGCAGGTCCTGACCGTTTTTCTGCACCACCACCGCCGAGTAGCGGCGCAGACGCTGCAGGCTCTGTTGGGTGACATCCACACCGGTATTCACGACCACCCGCGTATTGCTCAGAGGACGCTGGCGCGCCATGAGTTCAATCAAATCGAAGCCGTCCTGATCCGGCAAATCGAGGTCCACCACCAGGGCCGCGAACTCGTCGTTCTGGTAGGCGGTGCGGGCCTGTTCGGCGGTGGCCACGGCGGTCACGTTAAAGCCCAGCTGGCTCAGGTGCTCGCGGTAGAACTCGCGCTCGGGATCGATATCCTCCACCAGCAGCAGACGATGCTGGTCGTGCTCGTGGCGCGCCAGGTCGGTGAACACCTGTTCGAGGTCGGCACGGGCAATCGGCTTGACCAGGTAACGGGTGCCGCTGTCGTGCCAGTCATCCGGTTGCGGCACGCAGGAAATGATATGCACCGGCATACCCCGATGCTGCGGCTGGCCCCGCAGGGTGCGGTAGATCTGCCAGCCGCTGACATCCGGCAGCAGGATATCGAGGATCACCGCGGCAAATTGCTCGCGCTGCAGCAACTCGATGGCCTGGTTGCCACTGCGACAATGCACGCAGGCAAAGCCATGGGCCTGGGCTTCTTCGGCAATCAGACCGGCAAAGTTCGGGTCGTCCTCGACCACCAGCAACACCGGTCCCTGGCCTGTGCGGGTGGGTGCCGGCGTGCTGGACGGTGCGGCCTCCTGCGTGCTCTGCACCACCAGTACCGGCAGTTGCACGGTAAAGCTCGAGCCCTGCCCCGGCGCACTGTGCAGGCGCACGGTGCCTTCCAGTACCTCAACCAGTTGGCGGGTAATGGCCAGGCCCAAACCGGTGCCGCCAAAGGCGCGGCTGGTCGAGCCATCGATCTGCTGGAAGGCCTGGAACACCCGTTGATGCTGCTCGGCGGCAATGCCGATACCGGTGTCGCGGACCACAATCTTGAGCATCTCGCGGCCACCTTCCAGCGGCGTCGGCGCGCAGCTGACGGCCAGCTCCACCTCGCCGCGCTCGGTGAATTTCAGCGCGTTGGAAAGCAGATTGCGCAGAATCTGCTGCAAGCGCCCACGGTCGCTGTAGATCACCCGTGGCACTTGCGGCTCCAGGGTACTGATCAGGCGCAGGCCCTTGAGCTCGGCCATCGGCCGCAGGCTGGCGTCCAGCTCCTGGATCAGGTCGTGGACGTTCATCTGCTCCATTTTCAGTTGCACCCGGCCAGCCTCGATACGCGCCAGATCGAGCACGTCGTTGATCAGTTGCAGCAGGTCGCGGCCGGCGCGGTGAATGATGTCGGAGTGTTTCACCTGCTTGTCGTTGAGGTTGCCGGCGCTGTTCTGCTTCAGCTGCTCACTGAGGATCAGGATGCTGTTGAGCGGCGTACGCAGCTCATGGGACATATTGGCGAGGAATTCCGACTTGTAGCGGTTGGCCAGGGCCAGCTGTTCGGCCTGCTCGCGCAGCCTGGTTTCCGCTGCCTTGCGCTCACTGATATCGATGATCACTGCCTGCACCAGCACATCTTCGCCACTGCGCAGCGGCGACAGACCGACCTCCAGCGGAATCAGCCGGCCATCCTGATGACGCCCGAACAGCTCGCGGTTGTTGCCCATCTGCCGGGGCTCCGGGGAGCGCAGGAAGCTGCGGCGCATCCCCACATGCAGCTCGCGCAGCGACTCGGGCAAGAGTTTTTCCACGGCCTGCCCCAGCAGCTCGCTGCGCGGGTAGCCGAACAGTTGCTCGGTCTGTCGGTTGGCCATGGCGATATGGCCCTTGCTGTCGACCAGCACAATGGCGTTCGGCGAAGCTTCCACCACCAGGCGGAAACGTTCTTCGGCGGCCTTGCGCGCGCTGATATCGATGATCACCGCCTGCACCAGCACATCGGCACCACTGCGCAGCGGCGATAAGCCGACTTCAACCGGAATCGAATGGCCGTCCTTGTGCTGGCCGAACAGTTCCCGGTTACCACCCATTTGCCGGGGCTCAGGGGCTTTCTGAAATTCCTTGCGCATGCCGACGTGGGCGTGACGCAGAGATTCGGGCAAGAGTTTTTCCACGGCGGCCCCGACCAGCTCGTCGCGGGGGTAGCCGAACATCAGCTCGGCCTGCCGGTTGACCATGGCGATATGGCCGCTGCTGTCCACCAGCACAATGGCATTGGGCGAGGCCTCCACCACCAGGCGGAAGCGCTCTTCCCGCTCGCGCAGGCCGGCACTCAGCAGTTCGCTATTGGCCAGCGTGCGTTCCCGCAACAGCAAGTAGCCGCCCACCATCAAGCCCAACAGCACCGAGGCCAGCAGCCCCACCCACAGGTTGAACTGCAGCCGCGGGTTTTCCAGACGCCGCTCGTATTCCTGGGTGCTGCTCACCGTCAGCTGCCATTCACGGCCAAACACGTTGAGCGTGCGGGTCAACTGAAACGCCGAGTTGCCGCGATAACCACCGCTGAGCAGCGAGCCACCGTCATCCGAGTTATCCACCAGCTCGACCTGGTACAACTCGGCGCGACCGCCGAGGATGCCGTTAAGCAGATCCTGCATGCGAAAGGAGCCGGACACCGCGCCGAGAAAGCCCTGTTGACGCTCCTGTTCGCTGGTGACCGGGGCCGCGTTGGTAAACACCGGCATATACAGCACGGCACCGACCTGGGCGTCCTGATCGGTTTCCGATTTGAGTTTCAGCGGTGCCGACAACACCGCCTCACCGCCATTGCGCGCCTGGTACACCGCCTTGCGCCGCAGTGCTTCGGACAGCACATCGAAGCCCAGGCCGCGACGGTTACGCCAGTCCAGCGGGCTGGTGTAGGCGACGATCAGGTATTCCTCACGCTGCCCGGACGGGTATATGCGGAAATCCTTGCGCCCCTCACGGTGCTCGCCGTCAACAAACGCCGCCAGCTCCGGGCCGCGCAGATAACGCACCCAGGACACCGCCTGGATGCCCGGATAACGATCCTGAAGCTGCAATTGATCGGTGGCGCGCATCCATTCCTCGGCGCTGACCTGATCGCTACCCGCCAGCAATCCGGCCATACCGCGCAGCACCATTTCATAGGCACGCATACGCTCGGTGATGCTTTGCTGCACATCATCCACGCCGATGCTGAAGCGCTGCTCCTGTTCCCGCCGGCTGTTGGCTTCGAGCTCCTGCCACTGCCATACCACCAGCGCGCCCAGCCCCGCCATCAAACCGAGTGCCACCAGAAAAGGCAGCCAGGGCCGGGGGGAATGAAACCCGGGGTTTTCGTCCATGTAAGCTCCTGATCCTCCGCCAGCGCCCCTACCCCTCGGCTCTGCGCCTTGAAAGCATGGAACCCGGCCAGCAATGGCCCGCTGGGGCCATTGCGCTGAAGTCTAGACAGGAATTTGCCGCTGGGCGCTTTGCCACCCGAAGTTGAGCAATTGGTTAGGTCTCCGGTTCTCAAATATTGCAAAAGCATCGCGACTGCATGGCCGCAAAACCCGTAGGAGCGGCATCAGCCGCGATCGCTCTTAAATAAAAAAGGCCTCCGCAAGGGAGGCCTCATTTCGAATCACACTAAGTCATTGCTGCTATTGCTGGGGTGCCTGCTGCGCCTGTGGCAACGGCTTGAGATTCACCTCTACCCGCCGGTTCTGCGCACGGCCATCGGCGGTATCGTTGGTGGCAATAGGTTGATCCGGGCCATTGCCGCGGGTCGATAACCGCGAGCCATCCACGCCCTGTGAAGTCAGGTAGCTGGCCACGCTCGCAGCCCGGCGCTGGGACAGGTCCATGTTGTGCTGGCGGCTGCCGGTGCTGTCGGTGTAACCAACGATTTCAATGCTGTTCTGGTTGTACTGCTTGAACGAGGTCGCCAGGTTGTTCAGCGGGGTATAGAAGTTGCTGGCGATGTCCGAGGAATCGGTGGCGAAGGTGATATTGCCCGGCATGATCAATTTGATCTGGTCGCCATCGCGCTGCACCTGCACCCCGGTGCCTTGCATGCTGCGGCGCAGTTCGGCTTCCTGCTTGTCGGCGTAATAGCCGTAACCGGCACCAGCGGCACCGGCGACAGCGGCACCGATCAGCGCGCCCTTGCCGCGGTTGTCATGGTTGATCAGCGCACCAGCGGCGGCACCGGCCAGTGCACCGATACCACCGTATTTGGCGGTTTTGTTCGAGCTGGGCGGCTGGTTGTCATAAGGGTTCTGCGAGGCACAGCCAGCCAACAGCGCAACGGCGGTAGCGGCAATGATCAGGCGACTGAAGGTCAACATGGAAGGCGTACTCCTAAAGCGTGGTCCGCCCCGCTGGGCGGACAGCTCTTGGAGCTTAAAGTTAGCTGAAAATTCCCTGCCCTCGGGCTTCAGTGTGCATCCGCCGATGGTGCCGCCGGCAGCGCCATTTTGCGCATCAGCGGCACCAGCGCGGTGGCAATCACAAAGCAGACCATGATGCTCAGAAAGGCATCGGCATAGGTCTGGGTTTGCGCCTCGCGCAAGGTCAGACGCGCCAACTGCTGCAGGCTGCCGGTTTGCGCCTCCTCCGCGCCCATACCCAGGGCCTGGAGATTGCCGCCGACTTGCGCCAACCAGTGATTGAGCGCTTCGTTGCCGGCATTCAGGTGCTCGGCCAGCCGCTGGTAATGCAGGTTGGTGCGGTCGTTGAGAATGGTCGCACAGGCGGCAATACCCATGGCACCACCGAGGTTGCGCATCAGGTTGAACAGCCCGGAAGCATGCTTGAGCCGCGCGGGTGCCAGGCTGCCCAGGGCCAGGGTCACCGTGGGCGGCACCGTCAGTTGCTGAGCCATACCGCGCAATGCCTGGGGCAGGAGCAATTCGCCGGCACCCCAGTCATGGGTGATCGCACTGAAGTCCCACATGGAGATGGCGAACAGCGACAGGCCGATCATCATGATCCAGCGCATATCCAGACGCGCCGCGAGAATGGCGTAAAGCGGAATCGCCAGAATCTGGAACACCCCGGTGGAAAACACCGCCAGGCCAATCTGCAAGGCGCTGTAGCCACGCACATGACCGAGAAATAGCGGGGTCAGATAAATAGTGGCGAACAGGCCAATGCCCGTGACAAACGAAAAGAAGCAGCCGAGGGCAAAGTTGCGCTCCTTCAGGGCGCGCAGATCCACCACCGGGTTGGCAAAGGTCAGGCTGCGCCAGAGAAAGGCGATACCGCTCAAGCCGCAAATCCAGGCGGTGGTAAGAATGGTCGTATCGCTGAACCAGTTCCAGCGCGGCCCCTCTTCCAGGGTGTACTGCAAGCACCCGAGAAACAGCGTCATCAGGGCAATGCCCAGGTAGTCCGCGCCGCGCAGCAGAGAAAAATCGTGCTCGTCGATCCGTACCAGCAAGGGCACCGCCACGGCAACAAAAATGCCCGGCACCAGGTTGATAAAAAACAGCCAATGCCAGGAATAGTTGTCGGTGATCCAGCCGCCGATGGTCGGCCCCAGGGTCGGTGCCAGCGAGGCCAGCGCACCGATGGTGGAAGCCGCCAGCACCCGCTGCTTGCCATCGAAAAACAGAAATACGCTGGTGAATACCAGCGGGATCATCGAGCCGCCGAGAAAACCTTGCAGGGCGCGAAAGGCGATCATGCTCTGGATATTCCAGGCCGCGCCGCACAGCAGACTGGCCAGGGTAAAACCCACTGCGGACGCACAGAACAACCAGCGCGTGGACATCACCCGCGACAGCCAACCCGATAGCGGAATCACGATGATCTCGGCGATCAGGTAACTGGTTTGTACCCAGGCGGTTTCATCCGCTCCGGCGGACAAACCACCGCCGATGTCGCGCAGGGACGCCGACACGATCTGGATATCCAGCAAGGCGATAAACATGCCGACGCACATGCTGGCGAAGGCCAGGGTCTTTTGCACCGTGCTCATTGATGCCGGATTGAAGGGCACCGCGGCGCTACTCACCGGGCACGCGCCTGGGCGACGGGATCGGCCAGCTGACTATGGGTATCCACTTCAACGAGCACCGATAGCCCGGGACGCAATTGACCGAGCACGCCATCGGCGTCATCCAGGTGAATACGCACCGGCACCCGCTGGACAATCTTGGTGAAATTGCCAGTGGCATTTTCCGCCGGCAACACACTGAATTGCGCGCCGGTAGCCGGTGCCAGGCTGCCCAGGTGGCCATGGAACTCACGCCCCGGCAGGACATCGGCGCGGATACTCACGGCCTGCCCGGGCAGCATATCGGCCAGTTGGTCCTCCTTGAAATTGGCGTCCACCCACAGGCCACGAGCCGGCACCACCACCAGTAACTGCGCACCCGCCGCGGCATAGGCACCGACACGCGCCTTGCGGTTGCCGATTACCCCGTCCACCGGCGCTCGCAGTTCGGTATAGCTGAGGTTGAGCTGGGCACTTTGATGGTCGGCCTGG
This sequence comes from Pseudomonas sp. TE3786, assembly GCF_054057335.1. Taxonomy (NCBI): domain Bacteria; kingdom Pseudomonadati; phylum Pseudomonadota; class Gammaproteobacteria; order Pseudomonadales; family Pseudomonadaceae; genus Pseudomonas; species Pseudomonas sp. TE3786. The sequence goes on along the minus strand of NZ_JBSRZF010000023.1, from coordinate 5,122 downwards.
GCCTGGGTGAGCGCGGCACGGGCCTGTTGTTTCTGGGTAGCGATTACATCGAGTTGACGCTGGGTGGCCAGCAACGTGGCCTGGGCGCGGGCGTGTTCGGCCTGGGCCGTCTTGAAACCAGCTTCAGCACGCTGCGCACTTTCCACCGACACGGCCGAGGTTTGCACCAGACGCTGGTAACGCAGATGCTCGGCCTGGGCACGGGTCATCTCCGCCTGGGTGGCATCGATGCTGGCGCGTGCCTGGGCGATCAGCGCCTGTTGCAGCTGCGCGGTGGCGTCCAAATTGGCTAGCAAGGCTTGCTCGGCGGCCACGGCACCTTCGGTCTTCAACAGGTTTACCCGATAGTCGCGATCATCGATGCGCGCCAACAGGTCACCGGCATGCACCCACTGGTTGTCGGTCACCAGCAGCTCGGCGATATAACCGCCGACCCTGGGGCCGATCACCGTTACATCGCCGCCTACATATGCATCGTCGGTTTCCTCGATAAACCGCCCGGCAGTCCACCAGTGATTGCCATAAAAACCCAACGCCAGTACGGCACCAATCGCAATAACCGGCAACAGCAGGCGCTTGCCCAGGCGGTGCCTGGGTTTGCTCGGCAGCAGCGCGGCGCTGGGCAGTTCGGCGGTGGTCAGGCTGTTCATGGCTGTAATCCTGGTATCAGGCTTTAAATTACAGACAACATATAACTTGTTACAAGACTGCTGCAAGCAGCGTTTTCATCGCTAAGGACCAACGGCAAAACCCGCACTCGAAGGCGCGGGTTTTCAGCGAAGGTAAATTGGAAAGAAAGTTTTAAGCGCGGATATACGGGTTTTCGCGCATTTCATCGCCCAGGCGGGTATCGGGACCGTGGCCGGTGACCACCGTGGCATCTTCATCCAGGCTATACAGGCGCTGCTTGATCGAGCGCTCGATGGTGGGGAAATCACCACCCCACAAATCCGTGCGACCGATGCCGCGGCGAAACAGGGTATCGCCAGCGATCAACAACTTGGCCTCAGGAAACCAGAAACTCATCGAGCCCGGGGTATGCCCCGGCGTGTGCAACGCCACCCCGCAGCCACAGGCCAGCTCTTCGTCATCACGCAGCCACTGATCCGGTGCCGGCACGGGCGTATAGGGCACACCGAACATCTGGCACTGCATCTCCAGGTTGTCCCAGAGAAAGGCATCTTCCTCGTGCAGATGAAGGGTTGCACCCGTCTTTTCCTTCATTTGCCCGGAAGCGAGGAAATGATCCAGATGCGCATGGGTGTGGATGATGCTCACCACCTTCAGGCCATGGGCCTCCAGGCGCGCCATGATCAGATCCGGATTGCCACCCGGATCAACCACTATGGCTTTCTTGGTAACCGGATCGCCGATGATGGTGCAGTTGCACTGCAACGGGCCGACGGGGAAGGTTTCGCGGATCAGGGCGGGCTTCATGAAAACTCCTTCAAATAATCGGGCCCATTCTCGGTTCCGGACTCAGGGGCTTCAAGGGTTAACTATGCCTTGCCCATCAAGGCACATGATGCCGCTTAGCAGTAGGTAACACCAAAATTAACCTACTTGCCAAATTTAACCAAGAAGGTTACTTTCTCATGGAAAAGAGAACACCCCATACCTCGCTCACCCAGGTGAAGGCACTACTCAGGCGGGGGCGAAGTTCGAATTACCAACAGTGCAAAGATTGGAGCGACCGAATTAGGGCTCGACACATTCGACATTGTCGCCGTGGTATTGGCCCTTACGCCGACGGACTTTCACAAAAGCATGACCACCTATGCCGACCACACAGTGTGGCAAGACGTCTACCGCCCCAGCACCTGCAAGGGAGCGGTGTATCTGAAGCTGACGGTCATTGATGACTTGTTGATCGTGGCCTTCAAGGGAGCTATAAGCATGAAATGCCCTGTATGCGGTGCCGCTGAACTGGTGCATGACACCCGGGACCAGACCTACACCTACAAAGGCGAAACCACCATCATCCCCGCCGTGACAGCCGACTACTGTCCTGCGTGCGGTGAATCACTCACTAAACTCGGAGAGTCGCACCGGGTGATGACCGCCATGCGCGCCTTTTCCCAACAGGTGAACGCGTCGTTGGTCGATCCAACCTTTATCGCCAATGTGCGTAAGAAGCTGGCCCTCGACCAACGGGAAGCAGCCGAGATTTTCGGCGGTGGCGTCAACGCATTCTCCCGCTATGAAACCGGCAAAACCAAACCACCATTGGCGCTGATAAAGCTCCTGCAACTGCTGGATCGCCATCCCGAGTTACTCAGCGAAATCAGCGCATCGCCCGCAAGAAATTGATCACCCCGCTTGTCCACTGTCCATGGACCGAGGACAGCTGGAAATCACTTACCCCTCCCCCCGGTAATCACTCGGCAATTTCCCCGTCCACTTCTTGAACGCCCGACGAAAATTCGAGGCGTCGCTAAAGCCGAGCAAGTAGGCGATCTCATACAAGGGCAGCTGCGTGGTGTTGAGGTATTGCAGGGCCAAACGTTTGCGTACGTCATCCAGCACCTGTTGATAAGTAGTGCCCATCGCCGACAGGTGCCGACGCAGGCTGCGCCCACTGGTGTGCAACGCTTTGGCGGCGCTGCCTAAGTCGGGGAAGTCGCCGGGACGCGCCAGCAGCAGGCGGCGCACCCGGGTGAGCAAAGCGTCTTGCACATCCAGGCTGGCCAGCAGGGCTTCGCATTGTTGTTCGCACATCTGCACGGTGGCCGGGTTGGCCAGGGCCATGGGGCGTTGCAGGTAGTGTTGGGGGATGCTGATGCGGTGGTACGGCTGGTCGAACTGCACACGGGGACCGAACACTTCGTGGTAGCGCTCGGCATACAGTGGTGCCGGGTAGGCGAAGCCGACTTCGATGCCGTGCATTTTTTCCCCGAGCAGAAATTGCGCAATGCTGTGCAGGCTGCACAACAGCCCTTCTGCGGCAAACCGGTTCAGCGCACCCAGGGGCATTGCCTCGCTGGCGCGCAGCTCGACCCGCTCGCCATCTTCGCGGCGCTCCAGTTCATAAGCCAGCCCCAGCACGCGGTAGTACTTGAGGGCGAACTGGATGGCTTTGTCGAGGGTAGCGCTGGAGAGCACCGCGTAGCCGAGGATGCCGTGGGTCGACACATTCAGCCGCTGTCCCAGCACCAGGCCCAGGGCCGGCTCATTGCAACGGGTCAGGGCCGCGCTGGCCAGCAGGTTGAAGTCGATAAACGACAGCCTGCCGTTCGGGCTTTCCAATACCTGGGGTTTTACCCGGGCAGCTTGCAGCAGCTCATCGCGGGGTACGCCCAGCTCGGTTGCCAGCTCGATCAAGGCGCCGGCATAGGCGATGGGTACCAGCTCGGCAGCGAAATTCATGGACTGCTTCATCGTGACTAAACTTCATCGTTGTTGTTATCGGTGGCCATAAATGACGGCACGGCCCATGGATAGTCTGGCGTTCCAATGCTCAGCACCCCGCCTAAAGGTTTGGAAATTCACCCTGTAGAACGGGATTTAGCCGCGCACACGCGTTACCGGCGACACCGTTGGCCAGATATGACTCGCACATTGGCAGCTATCAACCTGTGCGCCCTTGCCCACCCCGCCCATAGTGGCAACCATGGTTAAGCAACGACTCAGGGAGTCAGCATGGTCAGCACCACACCCGAAGGACTGCAGATTCGCCCGCGCCATCTGGATTTCGACTTACCCAATCCACTACCACGGCACTGGCACAGCGGCGATGCGTTCAAGACCCATCTGTTCGATGCCATGTCGGTGTTGTTTCCCGATGGCGAGCGCTTTTTTATCGACTCGGTGCGCTATTTCCGTGACCAGATCAGCGACCCGGCGCTGAAGGAGCAGATCCGCGGTTTTATCGGCCAGGAAGGACACCACAGCCGCGAGCATCTGGAATACAGCAACCGCTTGCGCGAGCTGGGCTACAACATCACCCGCATCGAAAAACGCGCCCAGGCGCGCATCCGCTACACGCAGAAGAAGTTTTCGCCACAGCGGCAACTGGCGGCCACTGCCGCTTTGGAACATATCACCGCGATCATGGCCGACGGCCTGCTGCGTGAGCCGCGCCATCTTCAAGGCGCGCACCCCGAACTGATCCGCCTGTGGCGCTGGCATGCGCTGGAAGAAACCGAACATAAAGCGGTGGCGTTCGATGTTTACAACCAGGTGTGCGGCAGCCGCAAACTGCTGCGCCGGGCGATGCTGATGGGCACCTTCTTTTTCGTCCTCGACACCTTCCGCGGCATGACCCATATGCTCAAGCAGGACGGCCTGCTGTGGAACTGGCGGGTGTGGCGCGACGGTGTCACCTGGATGTGGGGCAAGAACGGCGTGTTTCGCCCGCTGATCAAAACCTACCTGGACTTTTTCAAGGACGGTTTTCATCCCTGGCAGCACAACAATATTGATTTGCTGCACAGCACGCGGGATGAGTTTGATGCGCCTTTAGCGCAGACCGCTTGAGTCGCTGAATAAAAAAACGCCGCCAACCTTCACGTTGCGGCGTTTTTTTATGGGCCGAATGATTCAACGTTAACCCCGTCGTCCCAGCGCAGGCTGGAACCCAGAATTCCGGAGCGATCACCGCGCCCATGAACCATTCTGCATTCCGGTCTACGCCGGAATGACGGGGGATGCTGCAAAAACTCCGTCGTCCCAGCGCAGGCTGGGACCCAGAATTCCGGAACGATCACTGCGCCCCTGAACCATTCTGGATTCCGGCCTACGCCGGAATGACGGGGGATGCCGAAAAAACTCCGTCGTCCCAGCGCAGGCTGGAACCCAGAACTCCGGAACGATCACCGCGCCCCTGAACCATTCTGGATTCCGGCCTACGCCGGAATGACGGGGATGCCGAAAAAACTCCGTCGTCCCAGCGCAGGCTGGGACCCAGAATTCCGGAACGATCACCGCGCCCCTGAACCATTCTGCATTCCGGCCTACGCCGGAATGACGGGGGATGCTGCAAAACCTCCGTCGTCCCAGCGCAGGCTGGGACCCAGAATTCCGTAACAATCACCGCGCCCCTGAACCATTCTGGATTCCGGCCTACGCCGGAATGACGGGGATGCCGAAAAAACTCCGTCGTCCCAGCGCAGGCTGGGACCCA
>NZ_JBSRZF010000022.1:0-78607 GCF_054057335.1 Pseudomonas sp. TE3786 | reverse complement strand
CGGAACGACTCCGTCCCCTGAACCATTCTGGATTCCGGCCTATGCCGGAATGACGGGGGATGCCGCAAAAACTCCGTCGTCCCAGCGCAGGCTGGGACCCAGAATTCCGGAACGACTCCGTCCCCTGAACCATTCTGGATTCCGGCCTATGCCGGAATGACGGGGGATGCCGCAAAAACTCCGTCGTCCCAGCGCAGGCTGGAACCCAGAACTCCGGAACGATCACCGCGCCCCTGAACCATTCTGCATTCCGGCCTACGCCGGAATGACGGGGGATGCCGAAAAAACTCCGTCGTCCCAGCGCCGGCTGGAACCCAGAATTCCGGAACGACTCCGTCCTCTGAACCATTCTGCATTCCGGCCTACGCCGGAATGACGGGGGATGCTGCAAAACCTCCGTCGTCCCAGCGCAGGCTGGGACCCAGAATGGTTCAGGCTAAACCTATCCCTGCTGCATTCTGGATTCCGAATCGTAGGACCTCCGCCTGCGCGGAAATGACGGTGCTTTCAGAACAGCGCTTGGTTTATCCCTGCAAAAACCGCAACGCATCCGCCGCACTCTGCTCGGGGATTTCCTCCATGGGAATATGCCCAACGCCCGGATAGATTTTCACCTGAAGCCCCGGCAGATCACGCTGCCACAGCGGCACATGCTTGGGTGAAATCCAGCGGTCGCGGTCACCCCACATCAGCAACGTAGGCGCGGTGATCTGCGCCACCCGCGCGGGGGTGCCGTGCAGTTCTTCGCGGTTCACTTTCAGCAGTACGCGGAAAATATCCATCATCGCCCGCCGGTTGCCGGGACGGCGGCTGAGGTCGTAATAGCGATCCACCACGCCCGGCTTGATCCGCCCGGGTTCGCCGTACACTTCCTTGATGCCCTGGGCAATCAGCGCTCGCGGCATCCACATCGGCATGGCCCAGGTGGCACCCGGCAGCGCCGCGGCGGCGATCATCAATGGCACCTTGTGCATGGGGTAACCGGCTGGGTCGATCAGTATCAGTTTTTCCACCCGCTGCGGCTGGGCCAGGGCGAAGTTCCAGGCGATATAGCCACCGAGGGAATTACCCGCCACCACCGCCTTGCTCACCCCCAGGTGATCGAGCAGCAGACTGAAAATTTTCACCATGCGCTCGGCGCTGTATTCACCATCGCGCGCCGGGCCGGTAAGGCCGAAGCCGGGCACGTCGAAACGGATGATTCGGTACTGCTCGGCAAAGGCGCTGATCCAGCCATCCCAAGTGTGCAGGGACGCCACTACGCCATGAATCAACACCAGCGCCGGTTTGTCCCGCGTGCCCTCGTCGCGGTAGTGCACGTTGAAGCCGTCCAGCTCGATAAAGCGCGAGCCGCTATCGGCGCTGGCATAGCGAGCCTTGAGGCGTTCCAGGGGCAAGGCACCGAAACCCAAGCGGGCAAAACCGACCGCCAAGGGCGGCGTCAGAGTCAGGCTGGAAGCAGTCATGCAGGGACCTCGACAATCTTGTTATAGGTTCCCCATCAGAACACGCAGGCCCACGGCCTGCGCCCAACCTAGGTTGTGACGGGGCACAGCGAGGCGATCAGCAAATCGCTGAGTACCGCCTTGGCATGTTCGATTTCTACCCGGCTGGCCGAGCGGCCTAGCAGTTCCAGCGACGTGGTTTCCAAGGCCCAGATCAACGCTCGGTACGTCAGTGGATCGCGATGAGTGCCGCCCTGCTCCAGGCGCTCCACCAGCAGCGCGGTCATCTCCACATGGGCGCGTTGCCGATGGCGGGCCAGGGGTGAGTCGGCGCGCAACGCTTCTTCCTGCATCAGGCGAATGATCGGGCCGACGGCCGAGTGGTAATCAAAGAAACAGCCGACCATGGTGCGCAGCCACGCCTGCGGGCTGCCGGCACCTTGTTGCATATCGCGAAAGCGCGCCAGCAACAGGACCACGGCGGTCTGGTAGATGCTTTCGAGCACATCCATCTTGTTATCGAAATATTTGTAGAAGGTGCGCCGCGATACGTTGGCGGCCGCCAGCAGGTCGTTGACCGTGGTCTCGTTCAAACCCTTGCGGGCGAACACCGGAATGGCCGTCAGCTGAATATTGATGCGCTGCAAATGCCCCACCAGCGGCCCGTCCGCCACCTCCCCCTGCTGACGCGCCACGGCACCGTAGCCGCCGAGGTCTTCGAACACCGCCAGCACGGCACCCTGCACGGCTTTTTCCGCTTCCATCGGCTGCTCCCTGAATGACCCAACCTAGGCCTGGGTGACGGAGCTGATCGGGCTGGGTACTCTTGCGTTCATTCTTATAAAAACCCTGCCGGAAGCTCCCCGCCGATGAAGCTAACACGCCGCCTGCTCTGGCCGCTGGCCATCCTTTTGCTGGTTCTTGGGTTAGCGCCAACGCCGACGGTTGTGGCCGCCGAGCTGTTCTACCTGGGGCAGAAAATTCCCGATATCGACAAACCCTGGAGCAGCCGCGACTACCACCAGTTGGTCGAAGCGCTGCAGAAACTCGACAGCACCCAGGCCAACGCCCTGCCCCGACGCAGCGGCGAATTCACCGGGCCGATCTACCAGCGCATGGTCAGCGAACAGAACTTTCGCCCGCAGCTGAATATCTACGCGCCGCTGGAACTGCGGCAGAACGAAGCGCGGGAGCTGTTGTTCCAGCTCAAAGAGCTAATGCGCCTGTACTTCGACTTCCATGCCGCGCAGCAGCCCTACGGCGCCGAAGCCCTCGGCCTGATGACCTACTCGCTGCGCCAGCAAGCGGTGCTGTTCACCCTGACCACCGAATTCTGGATGACCCTGTCGCAACCCGAACAACGCAACCCGGTGCGCCTGCAGGGTCTGCAAGACACCAAGGAAGCGGCGGCCATGCTCACCTCCAGCGCCCTCGACTACCTCGGCCTGACCAAACAGTTCGGCCGTGAAGACCTGGCCCTGTACGCCGCCGAAATCAGCAAGCAGCTGCCGGAATTATTCGTACACCTGAATGCCGAGGTGCGTCCCCAGATACTGGCGCGGATCGATGAACTGGCGCAGAAACACCCCTACAGCGAAGTGCGCGGCAGCATGAATGAACTGCTGCCGGTGCTGTTGGCGATACAGGCGGATGTGGAAAAACAGCTGGCAATGCCAACGCCGGAAAAGCCGGCGGCGAAGAAGCTGGATCTGACGGCCCCCTGACGGCCCCCGTAGGAGCGGCTTCAGCCGCGATTGGCCAGGCCTGCAATCGAGGTTTCCACGGATCGCGGCTGAAGCCGCTCCTACGAAAGGCATGCGGTGTGCTAACGAAGCACCCCAAGTGCCTTGGCCCTGGCCACGGCTTGCGTACGCCGCTCAACGCCAAGCTTGCTGTTGATATGCCGCGCATGGGTTTTCACCGTGTGCAGGGAGATAAACAGCTGCTCGCTGATCTCCTGATTGGAGCAGCCCTGGGCGATCAGCTTGAGCACCGCCAGTTCCCGGCTGCTCAGGGCTTCGGCCTGGATGCCGCTGTCGAGCACTTCGGTTTCCTCTTCCGCCAACTCCGGCAACAAACTCAGCAAGCGCTCACGCAACGGACAGGCCGGGCGCGGTTGCAGCTGCTCACGCAGCCATTGCGGACGCTTTTGCAGCAGCTCGCCAAAGGGCAGCAAGCCGCCACCAATCGCTGACTCCAGACTGCTGTAGAGCTGATGCTGGGCTTCGCGGTCACGGCCCTGGTCGAGCAGCAGCAAGGTCAGCTGGACCTGGGCAAAGCCGCCCATCAACTGGCCGCCAACGCTCTGCGCCCTGGCGATCAGCGAACGCAGGCGACGTTCGGCATCGGGTAATTTGTTTTGCAGCCGTTCGAGCACCGCCTGCTGCATTTCGATATGCAGCGGCAGCTGCGGGTTGTACTCCGGCGCGGCAGCCGCCTGCTCGCCGCTATAGGTGGTGGCCAGGCGATAGAGCCAATCCCCCGCCAATTCGGTTTGTCCGCGCATCAACCACAGCTCGCACTTCACCACGGTGATCATGGCCAGGTAGTAGATCGCCGGCACGTCCCAGATATGCATCAGCCGTTCGGCTTCAGCGAGTTGCGCAAAGGCCTCGTTGAGGCGGCCGCTGCGCCCCTCGATAGTGGCCAGCACACAATGACCAATAAGCACACTGGTGTCGCGACAGGCGCGCGCCTCGCTGAGGCCGACCAGCAAGCGGGCACGGGCCGCTTCCGGCTGCATGCGCAGGGTCAGCAGATAACCCTCATACAGGGTCAATCGCGCCCGCACGGCGTACAGGCGTTGCGGCGACAAACCGCGCATGCATTCCAGGCCCAGACGCACTTCTTCCTGGGCGCGCAGCACCTCGCCGCGGGCCTGCAACACCCGCGCACGGTCGTAGTAGGCCAGGGCTTCGAACAACGGGTTGCCATAGCGTTGCGCCAGTTCCAGGGCATCGCGATTGAGGCCGCGGGCGCGCCACAGGTCGTTGCGCACAATGGCCAGGTTGGCCAGGGTCGACAGGCACATCAGGCGTTGCCCGCAACGCTCCTGGGGCAAGGCCGACAAGGCTTCACTGCAATAGGCTTCGGCCAGCACGCTGTCACCACGACCACGGGCAATCACCCCGCTAAGCGCCAGCCACTGACCAATCATCGAGCGTTGTGCGCGAGAGTTGGGTGCCGGCAGAAAACGCGCCAGCTGACTGGCCAACTCTTCGGCGGCATCCAACTGACAGGCCAGGGCCAATGCCCAGGCATACAGCACGATCAAGCGTGGCGAGCTGCTCAGCAGGCTTTCCGGCAAGTCCATTTTCCAACGCAGCAACATGGCCACGTTCTGTTCGCCGAGCAGTTGTTCTTCCGACAGGTTCTGTACCAGGCTTGCCGCCACATCCGGCTGGCCGGCGCGCAGGGCCTGTTCGATGGCTTCGTCGAGCAAGCCCTGGCCACTGAACCAGCGGCAGGCGCGCAGATGCAGCTTGGCTGCGGGCTGACTCAACGACACCGGCAAGCGCGCACGCAGCAGATCGGAAAACAGGTGGTGATAGCGGAACCAGCGACCGTGTTCATCCAGCGGCACCAGAAACACCTGATGCGCCTGCAGATGCTGGAGGATCGTGCTGCTGTCATGGCTGTCGCGCACCGCGTCGCACAGCTCTACACAAAAACGTTCAAGGAAGGCGGTTTCGTAAAGAAACTCCTGCACGTCCGCGCTCTGACTTTCGATCACTTCTTCCAGCAGGTAATCGCGGATCAGGCCGTCGGCACCGTCCAGCGAGTGCCCCCAGTTCTGCGTGTCACCGCCTTCGCTGGCGGCCAACATCCACAGACGCAGCCCGGCCACCCAGCCTTCACTGCGCTGCAACAGGTTATCCAGGGCCTCGCCCTGCAGGGTGACGCCCTGGCTTTCCAGCAACTGGCTGGACTCGCCCAGGGTCAGGCGCAGGTCCTGCTCTTGCAGCTCCAGCAACTGCCGCGACAGGCGCAGACGCGCCAGGTGCCAGTTCGGCCGCTGCCGGCTGGTGACCAGCAAAAGCAAACCGGCGGGTAAATGATTCAGGAAAAATTGCAGACAGCGGTCCAGCACCGGGCCCTGGGCCAGGTGGTAATCATCCAGCACCAGCAACAGCGGCGTGGCTGGGTCCAGGCGTTGGGTCAGTTCATCCAGCAGGCCATCGAGCCATTCTTCGAAGGCAAAGGGTTGGTGGCGCTGGCGCAGCTTGAGCAGGCCCAACGCCTCCTCGCCGAGACCGGGAAAACAGCGCTGCAGCCCAACCACCAGACGTTCGAGAAAACGACCGGGGTCGCTGTCCATCTGGCTCAACCCCAACCACAGGCTTTGCCAATGGTTGGGCAAGCGCTCGCAAAACTCGATGGCCAGGGAGCTTTTGCCAAACCCGGCCGGCGCGGTAAACAGCAGCAAACGGCCAGACAGCCCGCTGACCAGGCGTTCGCACAAACGCGGACGGGTGATATAGCCAGCCGGGAGCGGCGGCCGAAAAAAACGGCCCTCGGTAGAGGGAATGGTGGGAAAGGCCAGGCTTTGCGAACTGGAAAGATCGGTCATCGGCGGATTCTTGTTATTGGGCCTGTTGACGTCGTGCAGCGAACATCCATTGCGCTCACTCCATGGGCTGGCGGCAGCGCATCAGAGCGGGCAGCCAATGCGCGGACGTTTTGCAGCCTAGCCCCTTGAGCGGTGCATTTGAAGCGAATACCTCGCCATAGCCCGGCTTTTTGCATAAAAATCGGACCAACCACCCTCAAAGCATCGCGGCTGAAGCCGCTCCTACGAGCGTTCGCGCCGCCCTTGTAGAAGCGGCTTCAGCCGCGAAGCTTTTGACCTGGCACAACTCGAGAGCGAGGACGCCACGCCGCATCGCCGACGCGCAGCCGTTCGTTCAACCATAAAAAAACCGGCCCTGAGGCCGGTTCCTTTATTGCGTTAACACTTACCGAACGCCGGACTGACGCAGGGCAGCCGGGGTGTAGTCAGACTCGGACGCTTTGAAATCAAAGTCGTAAGCCTGTTTCTCTTCGTTTTTCATGCCCAGGGCGATGTAGCGACCGGAGAGCAGGTCATACAGGGTTTCCAGGGTGTACCACGGCACTTGCTTGTCGTAGTAGTACTCGGCATGGGCCTCGGCTACACGCCACAGGGTGCCACGGCCATCGTAGTGGTCGCCTTCGGAAACCTGCCAGGTATCTTCGTCAAGGTAGAAGTCACGCTTGGCGTAGATGTGGCGCTCGCCGGCTTTCAGGGTGCCGACTACATGCCATACCCGGTGCAGCTCGTAACGGGTCAGGTCCTGGTTGATGTGGCCGGCCTTGATGATGTCCGCGTACTTCAGGTTCGGCGAGTCGAGGCGGTAGTTGTTGTAAGGGATATAGATCTCTTTCTTGCCTTCCAGCTTCCAGTCGTAGCGATCTGGCGCACCGTTGTACATGTCGAAGTTGTCCGAAGTACGCAGGCCATCGGCTGCGGTACCTGGGCCGTCATAGGACACTTGCGGGGCGCGACGCACGCGGCGCTGACCGGCGTTGTAGATCCACGCCAGACGCGGTTCTTTAACCTGGTCGAGGGTCTCGTGCACCAGCAGTACGTTACCGGCCAGACGCGACGGCGCAGTCACTTGCTGCTTGAAGTAGAACAGGATGTTGCTTGGCTTGCTGGCGTCGTAGTCGGTCAGGTTGCTGCGGAAAGTGAACTGATCCTGGAAGTACACCAGCGAGTACGAGCCATTGGCCTGTGGCGTGGCCTGGGTTACCAGACGACGCAGGCTACCGCCGCGATAACGGGTGATCTGGTTCCAGATCGCTTCCACACCGTCCTTCGGGATCGGGAACGGATAGGCCGTTTCGAAGTTCTCCAGACCGTTGCCACCTTGCACCAGCTTGGTGTTGACGGCGTTCTTCTTCACCGCTGCCTGCACGTCGGCCGGCACGGTAGCGGTACGGTGGGTGGTGTACACCGGAATCTTGTAGGTTTCCGGGTAGCGTTTGAACATCGCGTACTGGCCTGGGGTGAGCTTGGCTTTGTACTGCTCGACGTTCTGCGCGGTGATGGTGAACAGCGGCTTTTCATTGGCGAACGGGTCGCTCAGAAAGCCCTTGCTGTCGGCGCTGCCAGCGTTCTTCGGCAGGCCGCCGGTCCAAGCCGGAATGGAGCCATCGGCGTTACCGGCCATTTCTGCGCCAACCGGGGTCAGGGTAGTACCGAGCTTGGCAGCTTCCTCGGCCGAAACGGCCGCCATCACGCTAGTAGCCAACAGCGACAGTGCCAATGCAGCGCCAGTGTTGAGCAGACTCTTTGTTATTTTCATCGTCATACCTTCCTCAAAGTTGCTGTCTGCTTAGAAGTTCACGCCGAAGCTGAGTGCGGCGAAGTCGCGGTCAACCAGGGTGTTGTAGTCGCCACCGAAGAAGTTGGTGTAGGCCACGCTTGCGGTGTAGGTGTTCTGGTATTCAGCATCCAGACCAACGCTGATGGCTTTTGCGCCTTCGTTGAACACACCGTTGGCACCGTAGCCATTCACGTCATGCGACCAGGCAACGTTCGGCTTCAGGTTGATACCGGCAAATACACTGTTGTAGTCCCAGATTGCACGAGCGCGGTAGCCCCAGGAAGTCGCGGTAGCGAAACCATCGTTATTGCAGTTTTCGCTGACGTTCTTGGCGTTAGGGCTACCCAGCGTGCTGGTGTTGAGCAGGCGGCAAGCATTGTTTGGCAACTCGCCAGGACCATAGCTCGGGTCACGGCCATAGCGGACCTTCGAGGTGCTTTCCAGGCCACCGATGTGGCTCACGCCAATTTCACCAACCAAGGTCAGCCGCTCGGCGCCCATCACCTGATCAAAAAACTGCGTGAAGGTGGTTTGCAGTTGAGTGATTTCTTTACGGTTATAACCGTGCAGATCTTCACCCGGCGTCCCTTTCAAAACCGAAGCGCTGTTGAACAACAGGAATCCAGCGGCAGCAGGGTTATAGGCGGAATTGCCCAGTGGCGTCAGCCCGCCGTAAAGAATATCGGTAGTGTTGATTTGTACTGGGGCGTTGGGACGATAACTCAACTCACCACTCCACGCGGTACCGGTGGGGAGAGTTGTGGAGAAGCTCAGGCCGTAGAGGCGGATGTCTTCCGGGTACTCCATGAAGTACTCGGAGTTACCCGCTACACGCAGTGGCGTAAGTGCAGCCAACGACCCCAGAGTGTTGGCACGGTAGGCGGCAGCAGGTGCGCCATGACCGCTGAATACTGGTGCTCGGCTGTGGTAATTCATGAAGTAGGCACCGAACTCAGTGTCCAGAGCGTCCGAGAAGTAACGGAACGCCGTACCCCATTGGCCGCTATCGCGGGCATCACGGTCGCCGCCACGCGGAACGATTACACCCTCATCCGGATCTCCCCAAGTCACACCTTGAGAGCGCAGGGCGTTAACACCTGCCTGAGTGGCGGCAGCGCGTGTTGCGCTCTCGGTGCGCAGAACAGCAAGGTTGTTATCGCAACCGTCAGCCACTACGTCAGCCTGTGCGAAGAAGGTGCCGCAGTTGTCGGCAACGGTCTGATCCCACTCCAGTTGATAGAAGGCTTCAGCCGACAGATTTTCGGTCAGACTTTGCTGCACGAAGAACATATTTACCGGGATCAAACCTTCCTTGATTTCTGCGCCGGGGCGGCGGAAAGCGGAGACGTCGATCGGGTTGATGGAGTTGATACCGTTCTGGATAAAAGTACTTTCACCCCAGCTCACAACCTGCTTGCCCAAACGCACGGAGCCCGGCTGATCAGCTACTTGGTAGTTGTGATAGACAAAGGCGTCGAGGATTTGTGAACCGGAAGCCTGAGCACCCTCCTTACGGTTGTGATCGTCGATTTGCTTGAACTCGCGATCTTCATCTTTCTGTTCGAAGTCATACCAATACTTGCCGCGCACAAAGACGCCGGTGTCGCCGTACTTCAGCTCAAGGTCATGGATACCTTTGAAGATCTTCGAGAACGTCTGACCGCTCTTATAATTCAAGTGCGCATCATCGGAGGTTTGCGACAGGCTATTGCCGCCGTTGTTCACCCCGATCAGATCTTTATCCGGCCCGGTAGTCGACCAGCTCGCGCCCACAGACAGCGACGAGTCGAACGAGCCTTCGATTTCACCGACGTTAAAAGAGACTGCAAATGCGGGTGTGGCGAGGGTGGTGGCGAGGCTGACGGCCAGTGGCAGTTTTGCCCGGCGCCAGAACGTTCTTGTTGTTGTCATCGACGCTACTCCATGTTTGTTTTTTTGTTATGGATGGCAGCGACTATAGGTACAAGGTCGTACGAATTGATCCATCTAAAGTGTGATTTGAAGGCAGCAACCACTCTGGAATGCAGGTTTCGGCGATTTCCGAAGGGGTACAAAGGGCTGAAAGTGGCGCAACGCCAGTGCTTGAGGGGCCAAGCGCTTGCTTGGGGAGCGAGCCGTACACTGCGTATACGGCCCGTTACCGTTACAAGGTGGACAAAAATGCGCTGCCGGCTTCCTGCCATTGGGCGATATCCAGGCGGATACGTTTCTTATCCAGCTTGCCAACGCTGGTCTTGGGAATTTCGGTAACAAGGGCAATTTGCGATGGGATCGCCCACTTGCTCAGCAGCCCCTGCTCCACAAATGGCTTGAGGTGCTCCTTCAGGCTTTTCGCATCGAGGCTGTGACCATCGCGGGCCACCAGCAGGGCAAACGGACGCTCCCCCCACTGCGGGTCGGGAATTCCCACCACTGCCACTTCGCGTACACCGGGGTGACGGCTGACCAGGTCTTCGAGCTCCAGCGACGATATCCACTCGCCACCGGTTTTGATCACATCCTTGATACGGTCGCGAATATCGATAAAGCCCATATTGTCCAGCGTCGCTACGTCGCCGGTGTGCAGCCAGCCGCCTTCCCACAGCTCTTCGCTCTTCTGCGGCTCGCGGAAATAACCCTGGGTCAGCCAGGGTGCGCGCAGCACCAGCTCGCCCTGGGACTCGCCATCGGCGGGGAGGAAATTGCCATCGGCATCGATAATCGCCGCTTCCACCAACGGCACTGGCACCCCGGCCTTGATCTTGTAGGTGGTGCGTTCGTCTTCGCTGCCGGCCAGCAGCTCGTCATTCATATGGGCACAGGAGATCATCGGGCAGGTTTCCGACATGCCGTAGGCGGCGGTCAGATGAATGCCCCGGGCCTTGGCACCTTCATACAGCGAGCGGTTCAGCGAGCTGCCGCCGATGATGATTTTCCAGCCATTGAAGTTCACGTCCTGGGCGGCTTTGGCGTTCATCACCATTTGTAAAATGGTCGGTACGCAATGGGAGAAGGTGACCTGCTCTTTCTTCCACAAGCCCACCAACAATTCAGGATCGTAACGGCCCGGATACACCTGCTTGATCCCGAGCATGGTTGCCACATAGGGCACGCCCCAGGCATGCACATGGAACATCGGGGTGATCGGCATATACACATCGTCATTGGCCATCAGCCGCGGTGTATGCACCGCGCCCATCATGCTGGCCATGCCCATGGTGTGCAGCACCAGTTGGCGGTGGGTGAAGTACACGCCTTTGGGGTTACCGGTGGTGCCGGTGGTGTAGAAGGTGGTGGCTACCGAGTTCTCATCGAAATCGGGGAAGTCGTACTGCGGGCTGGCAGCCGCCAGCAGTTGCTCGTACTCGCCCACCAGGCCAGGCAGGTCGGCGCTCTTGTCGGCACCGTCGGTGAGCAGAATGGTTTTCTCGACGGTGGTCAGGGCACCTTGGATGCCCTGGTAGATCGGCAGGAATTCGCTGTTGACCAGCACCACGCGGTCGTCGGCGTGGTTCATGGTGTAAAGAATCTGTTCCGCAGACAGACGGATATTGATGGTGTGCAACACCGCGCCGATCATCGGCACTGCGAACATGCATTCCAGGTAGCGGTGGCTGTCCCAATCCATCACGGCCACGGTGTCACCGGCTTTGACGCCGGCATCGGTCAGCACGTTGGCCAGACGGGCAACGCGCTCATTGAAGGTCAGGTAGCTGTAACGCACCAGGTCGCGGTAGACGATCTCCCGGGTTTTCTCGTAGCGACTGCCTGACAGCAGCAAGCGTTTGATCAACAGCGGCGCTTGATACGCGTTGTCAGCGGGAGCGATTACACGGGTTTGCAACATAAATGCACCTACACGCATGGCTATAAGAATTCTTGTTAAGCGCACTCTAGAGGCCTTGCGCCAGCCATAAATCAACCAAAAGAATGATTTCAACGTGACTCTTTGGCCACTTTTAGTCACGAGGTAGAATCGGCTCCATCGGCCAGTATCCAAAGGCCGCCCACAACGTTTCAGCAGAACCGTTTTAGAAGAACAAGAGGACAGTGAAATGACCGACATCGTTATCGTCAGCGGCGCCCGCACCCCCATGGGCGGTTTCCAGGGCAGCCTTTCCAGCGTTCCGGCCGTCGACCTCGGCGCCCTGGCGATCCGTGAAGCCGTACAACGCGCCGGCATCAATGCCGCCGATGTACAGGAAGTGATCATGGGCTGCGTACTGCCTGCCGGCCTCAAGCAAGGCCCGGCCCGTCAGGCTTCGCTGAATGCCGGCCTGCCCAGCGCCACCGGCTGCACCACCATCAACAAGCTCTGCGGTTCCGGCATGAAAGCCGTGATGCTTGCCCACGACGCGCTGAAAGCCGGCACCAACAGCGTGATGGTTGCGGGCGGCATGGAAAGCATGTCCAACGCCCCCTACATTCTGGAAAAAGCCCGCGGTGGCTTCCGTATGGGCCATGGCGAAATCAAGGACCATATGTTCCTCGACGGCCTGGAAGACGCGCGCACCGGTCGCCTGATGGGTTCGTTTGCCCAGGAAACCGCCGACAAATACGGCATCAGCCGCGAAGAGATGGACGCCTACGCCATCGAGTCGCTGAAGCGCGCGCAGAAGGCAATTGCCGAGGGTTGGCTGACCGCTGAAATCGTGCCGGTCACCGTCACCAGCCGCAAAGGCGAAGTGCTGGTGAAAGATGACGAGCAGCCACTGAACGCCAACCTGGAAAAAATCCCCGGTCTTAAGCCGGCCTTCCGCAAAGACGGCACCATCACCGCCGCCAACGCCAGTTCGATCTCCGACGGTGCCAGCGCCCTGGTCCTGATGACCGCCGAAGAAGCCGCTCGCCGGGGCCTCAAGCCATTGGCCAAAATCGTCGGCCATGCCACCCAGAGCCAGGACCCGAGCGAATTCACCATTGCGCCAATCGGTGCCATGAGCAACCTGTTCGCCAAGACCGGCTGGAGCAAGAACGACGTCGATCTGTTCGAGATCAACGAAGCCTTCGCCATGGTCACCATGTTGGCCATGCGTGAGCACGACCTGGACCACGCCAAGGTCAACGTTTATGGCGGTGCCTGCGCCCAGGGCCACCCGGTGGGCTCCACCGGTTCGCGGATCATCCTCACCCTGATCAACGCGCTGAAAAACACCGGCGGCAAACGCGGTGTCGCGGCGTTGTGCATTGGCGGTGGGGAAGCGACTGCAGTGGCGGTAGAGCTGCTGTAAGCCTTCACTGCGCCAACAAAAAGCCCGGCGTAATAGCCGGGCTTTTTTATGACAGATAAACCATGCCCCGTAGGAGCGACTTCAGCCGCGATGCTCTGGACCTTGAAAAGCATCGCGGCTAAAGCCGCTCCTACAAAAGCCGCGAACTTACGGCATCCGCGCCAATGCCACCTTCACGCCCAGCCCAACCAGCACCACGCCCATCGCCCGATCAAACCAGTGCCCCATGCGCGAGAACCCGGCACGCACGCGCTGCTGGCTGAACAACCAGGCCACCATGCAGAACCAGGTCGCGGTCGCCGCCGCCAGGTACACGCCATAACCGGCCTGCACCAGCAACGGTGTGTGCGGATTGATCACCACGGTAAACAGGGAAAGGAAAAACAGCGTGGCCTTGGGGTTCAGGCCATTGGTGATAAAGCCGCTGACAAACGCCCCACGCGCCGTGCGCAGCACAGGTTCGGCGATCACATGCTGTTCATCTGCGGCCACCGCCGGCTGCGCCCGCAACGCCTTGATGCCGATGTACACCAGATAGGCCGCCGCCAACCATTTCAGCGCACTGAACAGCACGATCGACTGCGAGACGATCAGGCCGATACCGAGCAATGAATAGGTAACGTGGAGGAAAATCGCGCAGCCCACGCCCAGCGCCGTCCAGGTTCCGGCACGTCGCCCATTGGCCACGCTCTCGCGCACCACCACGGCGAAATCCGGGCCGGGACTGGCCACCGCCAGCAGGTGAATCAGGGCAACGGTAAGAAACTCCGTCCAGTACATAGTGGCGCTCCGAAGTAGGGTAGGCTGGCAACGATACGCCCTCCTCTGCCTGCACAAAAGGTACAGCTGATGACCAACCCCAGCCGCGCCGTGTTCCTCGATCACGCCTCCCTCGACCTCGGCGATCTCGACCTCGCCCCGCTGCAAGCCGCGTTCGGCGAGCTGACCCTGCATGCCGGCAGCACTGCCGAGCAGATCGCCGAACGCCTGCAGAACGCCGAGGTGGTGATCACCAATAAAGCGCCAATCAGCGCCGCCACGCTCAAGGCCTGCCCGCAGCTCAAGCTGGTGCTGGTCGCCGCTACCGGCACCAATAATGTCGACCTCGCCGCTGCCCGCGAACAAGGCGTAGTGGTCAGCAATTGTCAGGGTTATGGCACGCCGTCGGTGGCGCAGCACACCCTGATGTTGCTGCTGGCCCTGGCGACCCGCCTGCCGGATTACCAGCGGGAGATCCGCGCCGGAAAATGGCAGCAAGCCAAGCAGTTCTGTCTGCTGGACTTCCCCATCGTCGAGCTGGAAGGCAAGACCCTCGGCCTGCTCGGTGCCGGCGAATTGGGCAGCGCGGTGGCCAGGCTGGCCGAAGCCTTCGGGATGCGCGTGCTGCTCGGCCAATTGCCGGGGCGGCCTGCCCGTGCGGACCGTATGCCGCTGCAAGAACTGTTGCCGCAGGTGGACGCCCTGACCCTGCACTGCCCACTCAACGAGCACACCAAAAACCTGATCGACACGCCGCAACTGAATCTGATGAAGCCCACGGCCTACCTGATCAATACCGCGCGTGGCGGTCTGGTGAACGAACAGGCGCTGGCCGATGCCTTGCGTCGCGGCCACCTCGGCGGTGCCGCCACCGACGTACTGATTCAGGAGCCGCCGGTAGACGGCAATCCGCTATTGGCCGACGACATTCCCCGGCTGATCATTACCCCGCACAGCGCCTGGGGGGCCCGCGAGGCTCGCCAGCGCATCGTGGGACAGATGACAGAAAACGCCATCGCGTTTTTCAGCGGTGCGCCGAAACGGCAGGTCGGCTAAGCTGCCCGGCTTTTTTCCCAGCGCTCATTCAAGGAGAAGCCCATGGACCCGCGAAGCGAAGTGCTGCTGCGCCAGCAGGAGCTGTTCACCGGCAAGCTGTTGCTGGCTGGCCTGCCGGCCGACGATCTGCTCGGCCAATTGCCCGCCGCCCAGGGCTGGAGCTGGCATGCTGGTGAGCACGCCAGCCTCGATGCGCGCTTCCCCCAACGCAGCCATTTTGGTGTGGAACCGGGTGAGCAGAACTTCGATGCTGCCGTGGTCTTTCTGCCCAAATCCCGTGAGCTGACCGACTACCTGCTGCATGCCCTGGCCGCGCGTCTGGCCGGCCGCGCGCTGTTTCTGGTGGGGGAAAAACGCGCCGGTATCGAGCGCGCCGCCAAGCAACTGCAGCCCTTTGGCAAACCGCGCAAACTCGACAGCGCACGGCACTGCCAGCTGTGGCAGGTGACTGTGGAAAACGCCCCGGCCAGCCCGGATCTCAACGCCCTGGCGCAACGTTATGAGCTGCCACTGGATGACGGCCCGCTGACCATCATCAGTCTGCCCGGGGTGTTCAGCCATGGTCGTCT
Source organism: Pseudomonas sp. TE3786 (assembly GCF_054057335.1). Classification (NCBI taxonomy): domain Bacteria; kingdom Pseudomonadati; phylum Pseudomonadota; class Gammaproteobacteria; order Pseudomonadales; family Pseudomonadaceae; genus Pseudomonas; species Pseudomonas sp. TE3786. The sequence continues at coordinate 63,221 of NZ_JBSRZF010000022.1, read as the reverse complement.
GGACCGTGGTACCGCGCTGTTTCTCGAACACCTGGACAAGTTACCCACAGGACATCTGCTGGACTTCGGCTGCGGTGCCGGGGTGCTCGGCGCGGTGCTGAAACGCCGCTACCCCGATAGCCAGGTGACGATGCTCGACGTCGACGCCTTTGCCGCCGCCAGCAGCCGTCTGACCCTGGCCGCCAACAACTTGCAGGCCGAGGTCATCACCGGTGATGGCATCGATGCCGCGCCGAAAAACCTTATGGCGATCCTTACCAACCCGCCGTTCCACGAAGGCGTGCACACCCACTACCAGGCCACCGAGCACCTGCTGCGCCAGGCGAAAAAACACCTGGAACACAAAGGCGAGCTGCGCCTGGTGGCCAACAGTTTTCTCAAGTACACGCCAATCATCGAAGAGCACCTGGGACCGTGCGCGGTGCTGGGGGAAGGCCAGGGTTTCCGGATTTACCGGGCCAAACGGCATTAATTTTGGCTTGCCCCTTACAGCATCCTCGGGCAGAATCCGCCCCGTCCTAGGGGAGTAGTCTCCCGCAAGCAGGGTTTTCACATCCTGCTTCGCCCGGCCCGCGTCAACATACTTGCTCCGCAGAGCATGGCGCGTGCGACCCAAGGTCCGCTCAGACGGACCCAGGGGTTTGACAAGACCTATGACACGTAACTCCTTACCCGGGGCGGGAAGAAGTGCGTGTCATAGCCGTGTCTACCCGCCCCTGAGGAAACCTGATGCTTGATTCCCTTCTCGTTCCAACCGGTATTGTCGCCTTGGCAGAAATTGGCGATAAAACCCAGCTGCTCGCCTTGATTCTGGCGGCACGCTTTCGCAAACCCTGGCCGATCATCGCCGGCATCATCGCCGCTACTCTCGCCAACCATGCCGCTGCCGGTGCCGTAGGTGCCTGGGTCGGCGGACTGTTCTCCGATGTGGTGTTGCACTGGATTCTGGCCGTGAGCTTTGCCGCCACCGCGCTCTGGACCCTGGTGCCAGACAAGATCGATGACGACGAAACCACCACGGCGAAAAGCTTTGGCCCGTTCCTCACCACCCTGATTGCGTTCTTCCTCGCCGAAATCGGCGACAAAACCCAGATCGCCACGGTGATGCTGGCCGCGCAATATCCTGAGCTGTGGCTGGTGATTATCGGCACCACCCTCGGCATGCTGCTGGCCAACGTGCCGGTGGTATTGGCAGGTAACTTTGCGGCGGACAAATTGCCGCTCACCCTGATTCGGCGCTTGGCGGCTACCGCGTTTTTCATTCTGGCGGGCATCGCCATCTACAAGGCGCTGCAGGCTAGCGGGATGGTGTAAGCCTGCGAAAATTTGGGCCCCAGCTTTCGCTGGGGTGACGGTGGACGCTGCACAAATCACCGTCATTCCGGCGCAGGCCGGAATCCGGAATTTCGGACGTAGCGGAACACCCGAAGAAGCCGCTTATCTGACGCCAGTCCCCTGGCGTTTCGGCCAATGCCGAATGACGGCGGCGCGATGCACAGTTTGTTGCGTTTTTCCCTCAGCAAACTGCAGAGCGCCGCTATGTCATTGGATGATATGAAAAGGCTGGTACGCCACCACATCGACCTGTCCTGGAACAAAGGTCGCACCGCCCTCGCCGAACAGCTGCACAGCAAAAGTTTTCTCTACAAGAGTTCCTTTATCGGACGCCCGCTCGACAGCGCTGCCTTTGGCTTGATGGTGCTGGAGATTCGCAGCGCCATGCCCGACCTGATAGTGGTGGTCGAAGACACCCTCGCCGAGGGCAATAAGGTCTTCACCTGGTGCACCCTGATGGGCACCCTGGAAAAACCCGCCATGGGCTACCCGGCCAGTGACAAAGTGCTGAGCATCTCGGCCATGGCCTGCTGGACCCTGACCTGCAGCGGCGAGATCGAAGAGCTGTGCACCATCTTCGATATGGAAAGCTTCCGCGCTCAGCTGGGCCTGGTTACCCGGCCGTTTGCGGAAGTGGCGTTGCCGTAACCACAAATACAGATCCGTAGGAGCGGCTTCAGCCGCGATCCGGCAACCCTCGCGCTCAGGCCCGGCCAATCGCGGCTGCAGCCGCTCCTACCGTTTTTATTTCGCCTTCGCCTGCTGATACAACGGCTCAACCTTGGGAATCGCCGCCTGCAGCGAAGAAATCCGGCTGCTGGATGCCGGGTGGGTGCTCATAAATTCCGGCGGCGCGCCTTCGCTGGCTTTGGCCATTTTCTGCCACAGGGTAACCGCCGCATTGGGGTTGTAGCCGGCGCGGGCGGAGAGCTCGAGGCCGATCAGGTCGGCTTCGTTTTCGTTTTCGCGGCTGTTGGGCAGGGTCATACCGTATTCGGCCACGGCATCCGCCAGGGCCAGGCTGTCTTGCCCAAGCCCCAGTAATGCACCGGCACCCTGCTTGGCGATTTCGATGCCGTAGGCCTTGGACATGGCTTCACGACCGTGCTCGCGCAAGGCGTGAGCGATTTCATGGCCCATCACAGCGGCCAGCTCGTCATCGGTAAGTTTCAGCTTATCGATCAGGCCGCTGTAGACGATGATCTTGCCGCCAGGCCCACAGTTGGCGTTCATCTCGTCACTGTCGACCAGGTTGACTTCCCAGGCCCACTGCGCCGAATCCGCACGCAGCTTGGGTGCCTGGGCGATCAGGCGTCTGGCCACCGCATCGACGCGCTTGGCATTGGCGCTGGTCTTGTCCAACTGGCCTTTGCCTTTGGCTTCGCTGAGGGTCTGCTGATAAGACTGCGCGTACATCTGGTTGACCTCTTGGGTCGACAGCATGCTGAACATGTACTGCTTGCGCTCGACACCCACGGAATCGCCGCTGGTGGTGTTAACAGCCTGACAGGCGCTGAGTAGCAGGCAACCTGCCAGCGCGGTCAAACGAAAGGAATGCTTCATACCGGTCCTCCAATGACTGGGCTCGTATCCTAGTTCGCCGCCCTTTGCGGAACAACCTCGCTTGCACTCTGGCAATCGGCCATCTTTGCTACACAAAACACTGCGTTAATGCTTTCGCAACTTTCTGCCGATACGCCAGGGACCGGCTGCCAACAAGTTCGATGTGGGGGTTCCTATGCGTTTCAAATCCATCCAGTTCTCCGTGGCCCTGTTGGCTGGTGCCAGCGTGCTCGCCGTGGTGGTGGCACTGGTGCTGTACTCCCTGTTTGCCGGTGCGCGCACCCAGGACATGGTGAAAAGCAGCACCCAGAACCTGCTCGAAGACATGGTCAAACAGCGCCTGACCGCCCTGGCCCAGGGTGAAATCAGTCAGATTCAGAAAGAATTGAATTACCCCCTGGTGGTGGCCACCAGCCTGGCGCAAACCAACGCCCTGATGGGGGAAACCGATGCAACGGGTGCCCCCGCCCTGGCCATCACCCGCGAGCAATTGACCAACCTCCTACGTAGCACCGTGGAAAAAAACCCCAAGCTGGTGGATGCCTACATAGGTTGGGAGCCCAATGCCTTTGGCGAAGATGACGCCCGTTACGCCGGACAAACCGAAAACGCCTACGACGCCAGCGGCCGTTACATGCCCTGGTGGTACCGCAAGCCCGACGGTAGCCTGACGGTGGAAGCCCTTGGCGGTGACATGGAGAACCCCAAGCTGCTGCCCACTGGCGTGCGAACCGGCGAATATTATCTGTGCCCGCGGGAAACCAAAGCCACCTGCATCATCGATCCGGCACCCTATGAAATGGCCGGCAAGATGGTGATGCTCTCCTCGTTCAACGTGCCCGTGATGGTCAAAGGCCAGTTTCGTGGCGTGGTCGGTGCCGACCTGACCGTCGACTTTATTCAGGAGCTTCTCAACACCGCCGACAGCAAACTGTATGACGGTGCTGGCGAGTTGGGGCTGATCTCCAACAACGGCCGCATGGTGGCCTTCACCAAAGACCCGAGCAAGCGTGGCGAACCCAGCGCGCAGGTGTTGCCAGGCATCGGCGATCTGAAGGCGCTGCCCTTGGGCCAACCGACGTTCAGCACGGATAAAGCCAGCGGACAGATCCAGTTACTGGTGCCCTTCACCGTCGACGACACCAGCAGCCGCTGGACCTTGCTGCTGCAACTACCGGAAAAGGCCGTTTACGCCGAGCTGAACCAGCTGCATCAGGATCTCAACGACCAGCGTCAGACCGATATTTTCGGCATGACAGTCGTGGGGCTGGTGATCGCCGGGATCGGTCTGCTGGTGATCTGGCTGGTGGGCTACGGCATCGCCCGGCCGCTGAAACAGATGGTGCTGATGCTCGACGATATCGCCAAAGGCGACGGCGACCTGACCAAGCGTTTGCAGGTAGACCGCGCCGACGAACTGGGGCAGATCGCCAATGGCTTCAATACCTTTCTCAACAAGCTGCAGAACATGATTCGCGATGTGGTCGGCTCGGTGCAGAAAGTTAGCGACTCATCGGAAAACACCGCCGATATCGCCATCCGCACCAACGAAGGTGTGCAACGGCAGATGGTCGAGATCGATCAGGTGGCCACCGCCGTGCACCAGATGACCGCCACTGCCCAGGACGTGGCGCGCAACGCCACCCTGGCGGCCGAGTCCGCCAACGCCGCCGACCGCTCGGCCAACGAGGGCAAGCGCATCGTCAACAATACGTCCCTGGCCATCGCCTCGCTGGCCACGGAAATTGCCCGGGCCGTATCAGTGGTGCAGAACCTGGCCAAGGACAGCGAAAACATCAATGCCATCCTCACCGCCATTCGTGGCATCGCCGAACAGACCAACCTTCTTGCGCTTAACGCAGCCATTGAGGCAGCGCGGGCCGGTGAACAGGGTCGTGGTTTTGCCGTGGTGGCCGACGAAGTACGCAACCTGGCGCAGAAAACCCAGCAGGCCACCGAAGAAATCCAGGCGATGATTCAGCAACTGCAACAGGGCACCCGCGAAGTGGTGAAAGTCATGGAAGACAGCCAGGGCAAAACCGATGACAGCGTGCGTCACGCGGCCGATGCAGCCGGGGCGCTGGATGCGATTACCGAGGCGGTGTCGGTGATCAATGATATGAACACCCAGATCGCCAGCGCCGCCGAAGAACAGAGCGCAGTGGCCGAAGATATCAACCGTAACGTCACCAATATTGGCCAGGTGGCGGCCGAAGTGGCCGGTGGTGCGGATGAGGCCAGCCAGGCGAGTGCGGAGTTGACCAAGCTTGCCGAACAACAACGGCGATTGATCAATCAGTTCAGGGTTTGACGTTTGCAGGAAATCGCGGCTGAAGCCGCTCCTACGGGGCATCCCAATCCAGTAGGAGCGGCTTCAGCCGCGATGCCCTTGATCGTTCAACGCGCAACAAAAAGCCCGGCATCCGCCGGGCTTTGCTTTTCCTACCAATTCAGCGATTAGCTGATGTGGTTTGCACCCACACGTTCAGCACCACCTTCAGCGACGCGGTTAGCGCCGGTACGGTCAGCACCACTTTCAGCTACACGGTTAGCGCCAGTACGGTCCGAACCACCTTCAGCGATGCGGTTTACGCCGGTACGGTCAGCGCCACTTTCAGCTACACGGTTAGCGCCAGTACGGTCCGAACCACCTTCAGCGACGCGGTTTACGCCGGTACGGTCAGCGCCACTTTCAGCGACTACCGGGGAACTCAGTTGTTGGTACAGGTCGGTGGCATGCACGGTGACTGCGCTGGCGGCCAGTACGGAGAGGGTCAGGCTGAGGATCAGTTTGTTGGTTTTCATGATGGTCGCTCCAGAAGATGTTTTGAGAGGTTGTTTTGCTTGGGTGGAGCTAGTGTTGATCGAAACAATTCGATTAAAAAGCGCAAATATTCGGCTTAAACAATCAACAATTTCGATTCGTAAGCAAAAAACACTCTAGCTCAGAGGGTTAGCAGCGGCTGGTCATGGGCAAAGGACTGCTCTAGGGTAAGGCTCAGCGCCACTTACCGGTCTGAATCAAGGAGAAACCATGGACGCTTTTATGCAAGCGGCAATCGAGGAAGCACAGCTGGGGTTGGCCGAAGGCGGCATTCCCATTGGTTCGGTGCTGGTGCATGACGGCCGCATCATTGGCCGCGGGCACAACCGCCGGGTGCAGGAAGGCAGTGTGATCAAGCACGGTGAAATGGATGCCCTGGAAAATGCCGGCCGCCAACCCGCCAGCCTGTACCGCGAGGCGGTGCTCTACACCACCCTGTCGCCCTGCCCGATGTGCAGTGGCGCGATTCTGCTCTACGGCATTCGCCAGGTGATCGTTGGCGAGAACCAGACCTTTATGGGCGACGAGGAGCTGCTGCGCTCGCGCGGCGTGAATGTCGATGTGCTGCAGAACCACAGCTGCGTGGCGATGATGGAGCAGTTCATTGCCGACCAGCCGCAGTTGTGGAATGAAGATATCGGCGAGTAATTGCCGGGCAGCGCACTGATGCTGCCAACGGCCCCGCCCCCCACATCCAGCGATTTTCCATGCGTGCACGCGCGAACGACAGCGTACCGGGCAGCCCCTAGATTCGAGCAACTGCCCGCTTTACCTGTTTGCGCGCCAACCACTCCCGTGGCTTGGCAAACCCTCACCGAACCGACGCCGGCCTAATTCCAAATCACCTGCGCGGTTCACTGGAGTACGCATATGAAAAGCTCGTTCGGCAAAACCACGCTTAGCTGTGCAATGGGGCTGTTATTGGGGTTCACACTGCAAGCCAGTGCAGCCCAGCAGGAAATTCACTTCGCCAACTGGGCCGACTATGTTGGGCCAACCACCTTCGCCGATTTTGAAAAAGAAACCGGCATCAAAGTGGTGCTGGAACCCTTCGACTCCAACGCCATCCTGGAAACCAAGCTGCTCACCGGCAACTCCGGTTATGACGTGGTGGTCACCCCGGCCGACTTTCTCGCTCGCCAGGTAAAAACCGGCATCTATCTCCCGCTGGACATGGCGCAGCTGCCGAACAGCAAAAACCTCAATCCCTCGCTGTTGAAACGCCTGGAATCCTCCGACCCGGGCAATAAATTTGCCGTGCCGTACCTGTGGGGCACCGTGGGCATCGGCTACAACGCGGAAAAAGTCAAAGCAGCGTTCGGCGACAACGCACCCGTCAACAGCTGGGACTTTGTGTTCAAACCCGAGAACTTGGCCAAGCTCAAAGGCTGCGGCGTGGCGATGCTCGATGAGCCGACCAAGATCATTCCGCTGGCCATGCTCTACCTGGGTCTGGACCCCAATAGCGAAAAAACCGAGGACATCGCCGCCGCCACCAAACTGCTAAAAACCCTCACGCCGTCGATCACCTACTTCAACTCCACCAAATACATCGCGGACCTCGCCAACGGTGACATCTGCGTAGCCATCGGCTTCTCCGGCGACGTGCTGCAAGCACGGCAAAGCGCGATTGATGCCGGCAACAAAAACACCGTCGCCTACAGCCTGCCGAACGGTGGCAGCAACATCTGGTTCGACAACCTGGCCATCCCGAAAACCGCCAAAAACGCCGCCGGCGCCCACGCGTTTATCAACTACCTGTTGCGCCCGGACGTGATCGCCAAGGTCAGCAACTACCTGCATTACGCCAACCCCAACACGGCGTCGCAGGAACTGCAGGACGCGGCCGTGCGAGAAAACCCGGCGATCTACCCGGATGAAAGACTCATCGACAAGCTGTTCGTCAGCCTGCCGCCGTCGCAAGCGGCGATGCGCGTGATTACCCGCAGTTGGAGTTCGATCAAGTCGGGTATCTGATTTAAAAGCGCACACAAAAACGCCCGGCCATTGCCGGGCGTTTTTGTTCAGATCTCGCGTAGGAGCGGCTTCAGCCGCGATGCTCTTGATTTTTCGTTTCCAAGAATCGCGGCTGAAGCCGCTCCTACGAGATCGAGGGATGCTTACGCCTGCGCTTCGATCTTGAAGCCATAGCGCGGGAAGTGCACATGCACCACGCCGCCACGGGCATCTTCACGGCGCAGGATCAGCTCCTCACGACCGGCATACACCAGCTCACCGGCCACCGGGTCCACACCGTAGTCGGTAGCGGCGATGGTCACCTGCTGGCCGGCCTTGAAGCCGTTGGGGTCTTCGAATACTTCATCCGGCAGTGGTGCCGGGGTGGCGTTGCGTGCCACGTCCAGGGCTTCCTCGGCAGTCATCGGCGTCGAAGAGCCATGACCAAAACCTAGCACCCGAGCGAGCCAGGCAGAAACCAGCGGGTAGTTATCCACCAACGGCGAAGTTACCGGTGTGCCTTTGAGGAACCACAGTTGGTGGGCGACGGCAAAGTCGGCATGGCTGGCTTCACCAAACAGGAAATCGCTACCGCTGGCATCGAGCTGTTGCTCCAGACGGGTCATCAGTTGCGGCCATTGGTGCTGCGCCTGCGCCAAGGGCACACGGGCGGCGCTACCACCGCTGAAGAGCCCGGCGCGGTCAGCGATAAACGCCTTGACCGCTTCCGGCGGCAATTTGCCAAAGCGGATCGCCACCGAATCCGGCTGGAACACCAAGGCGACGGCGTGCTGGAACAGCACCGAATCGATCCAGTTGGTAAAGCCGGTGATGGCGAACAATTGTTCCGCCGGGAACAGTGCCGGGGTGGCCTTTTCCGCTTCCAGACGGCGGGCGATCAGCGCGGTGTCGCAGTAGATATCAGCGCCCACTTGCAGCACCGGAGTCTTGCGGTAACCACCGGTCAGCGCCACCAGATCAGGCTTGGGCATCACCGGCGAGATCATTACCGAGCGCCAGGACAACTGCTTGAACCCCAGCATCAGCCGCGCTTTTTCGGCAAAGGGCGAAGTGGGGTAATGGTGCAGGATCAACTCGTGCATAGCAGGCTCCAGGCGCATTTTTATGAACGCTGAGCTTACGCGGCTGCGCCGCCCCGGCCTACCCAATCAGGCTGATGGCGCGTCATAACCGGGTTGAATCGCCGCCCAGGCCAGCACCAGGTTTTCCTTGGCCTTTTTGCTCAGGCGCTTGATCGTGCGCTCACGCCGCAAGGCATCGCCCTTGCCCGCGCAAGTCTCGACATACACCAAGGCCACCGCCGGGCTCGAATAGAAAAACCGCGCGCCCTTGCCACTCTGGTGCACAGCGAAACGGCGTTGCGCGTCGTCGCTGATACCGCAGTACAGCGCGCCATTGGCGGCGCGGACGAGGTAGACGAACCAGGGTTTACCAGCAGTTTCGACGACAGGCGTCGGGAGAGATTCGGGCAACGGCAACGCGATCAGCCTGCAAGTAAATAGAAGTTCCCCCGGTCGTCCCAGCGCAGGCTGGGACCCAGATTCTGAAGTCCAACCTCAAACGTTGTAACGTCCAACATTCTGGGTCCCAGCCTTCGCTGGGACGACGGAGTTGTGGCCGCTATGGTAACCGACGCCTCTCCAGAATATTCAGCGCCCCGCGCGAAACGCCGCCAGCCCTTTGGCCGCCTGCTTGCGAATCGCCCCCTGCACCAAGGGCGTCCAGCCCAGCAGCGCGCCCTTGGCACCCAGCGCCTGGGCCGACCATTTCCACAGATCGAAGTAGTCGTGGTGCTCGACAATCTTGCCGTCACGAAACACGAAGCTCGCCTGGATACGATTGACCACCATGCGCCCGGTGCCGCTGAACAGATAGGTGGCCACCCACTGCGCACTGCCCTGCTGATCGTCGGCCTGAACAGCGGAAAAATTCAGGGAGAAGTTCTGCGCGCGGCTGGTGAGCATGCGCCACATATCGGCGGCTTCAGCACCTTTCAGTTCGGGAAACACCGGGTCGCTGAACTGCACATCATCGGCATAACAGGCAGCCATGGCTTCGGCGTCCTGGCGTTGAAAGGCCTGGTAAAAGAGGGTGATCAGTTCGGCATTGGGGTGGCTCATGACAACTCCGGTGTGGACAAAGGATGGCCCATTGTCGAGGCGTCAAGGCCAGGCGGCGATTGGCTATATCGACAACTTTGTGTCAAATATAGCCAATATTTACCCCTGGCTAGCTGACTCATGCTGCGTATCGCTCTGTATGTTTGCCCGCAAACCGTCTGTTCAAGCCTGAGCACGGCGATGGACGCGTTTCAGTTGGCCAACCAGTTGGCGGGTGAGCGGGTGTTTCAGCTGCAACGCTTCAGCCTGGATGGCCATGGGGTGGATCTGCAGTTCGCGCGTATCAATGTCAACGGTGCGCTGCGCTTGGCCGAGACAGCGGATCTGGTTCTGCTGCCTGCCACCGGCAGCGCCATCGACACCACCCTGAGCAGCAACGCCGCCCTCCTCCCCTGGCTGGCAGCACAGGCCCCACAGCGCCATCTGGCCAGTCTGTGCAGCAGCGCCTTTCTGCTCGGCGCGGCCGGGGTGCTGGATGGCCGCACGGCCACTACGCACTGGAGTCTGGCGGCCACGTTTCGCCAGCGCTTTCCTTTGGTGAAGTTGCAGGTGGAGCAGTTGCTTACCCATGACGGTCAGGTGTTCTGCTCCGGGGGTGCCCAGGCTGGACTGGATCTGTGCCTGTACCTGATTGCCTGGCATGCCGGTGCCGACCTGGCGCAAAAGGTCGCGGCCGCCCTGGTGTTCGAACACAATCGCGGTCAGCAAACCCGCTTCGAGCCGCTGCTGCCCGAGGCCGCGCGCCACGACCCGCTGCAACCGCTGCTGCACTGGATGCACCAGCACTACGCCGAGGCGTTGGATCTGCAACGCCTGGCGCAACAAGCCAACTGCTCGCCGCGAACCTTGTTGCGGCGCTTTCGTGCCGGCACCGGCATCACCCCCAACGAGTACCTGCAACGTCTGCGCATCAGCGCGGCCCAGGCCGCCTTGCGCCAGCCATCACGTTCGCTGGAGCAGGTCGCCGCGCAGGTAGGCTTTGCCGATCGGGCGGCGTTCGCCAAGTTATTCAAACAGCTCTGCGGAGAAACGCCGGGGGCCTTTCGCCAGCGCCTGCGCGGCTGAGTACGAACCAGACAAAAACCGCCGCACCGCATAGAATCGCCGCAGCCTTTAGGAGACGCGCCCATGCTGATGGTGATTTCACCCGCCAAAACCCTGGATTACGACACCCCGCCTGTCACCACCCGCCATACCCAGCCGCAACATCTGGATCACGCTCAGCAACTGATCAGCCAACTGCGCGATTTCAGCCCGGCGCAGATTGCCGAGCTGATGCACCTGTCCGATAAGCTCGCCGGCCTTAACGCCGCGCGCTTTGGCAGCTGGACGCCGAAGTTCACCGCCAGGAACGCCAAACAGGCGCTGCTGGCATTCAAAGGTGATGTGTACACCGGCATGCACGCCGAAGACTTCAGCGAAGACGATTTCGACTTCGCGCAGAAACACCTGCGCATGCTCTCCGGCCTCTACGGCGTGTTACGCCCGCTGGACCTGATGCAGCCCTACCGCCTGGAAATGGGCACCAAGCTGGCCAATGCCCGTGGCAAAGACCTGTATGCGTTCTGGGGCGAAAACATCAGCGGCTGGCTGAACCAGGCGCTCAAAGCCCAGGGTGATGACGTGCTGCTCAACCTGGCCTCCAACGAATATTTTGGCGCGGTAAAACGCCAGGCCCTGAAAGCGCGGATCATCAACACCGACTTCAAGGACCAGAAGAACGGCCAGTACAAGATCATCAGCTTTTACGCCAAAAAGGCCCGCGGCATGATGGCGCGCTATGTGATCAAAGAACGCCTTACCGACCCGGCCGGCCTCAAGGACTTCAACTACCAGGGTTATCGCTTCGATGCGGCCCAGTCCAAACCGGACCACCTGGTGTTTCTGCGCGACGAAGCTGAGGACTGAGCAATTCCCGCAGGCAAAAAACAGCCGCATTGCGCGGCTGTTTTTGTTTGCACAGGTTAACTACCCTGCACTCCAGCGTTATGGCCTGATCTGGATGACTGCGTTGATCTTCTGCGCCTCCAGCAGTAGGTTTTTCAACGACGCAGGCGAGGTGTTAAGCGCATTGATAACCTCGTTGAAGGTCATGTCCAAGGTAGCGGGCATCCACACCCCGGCTTTGAACTGATAAGTAGCGCTCGTACCACGCGGAATCTTTACGGCCGTACCGCCGACCAACAGATTGTTTGCCCAGCTGGAGTAGCGAATCAGCTTGACGGTCGCGCCTTCGCTGGCGGTGGCAGGCAGGTAGATATTCTGCGTCCAGGCACCGTCGGCCAGCACAATGGTGGTGGTGGTCGGGGTACTCACATACTTGCTCAAACCGTCCGGTTTGTTGCCAATCGCATCAAACTGCACCTGCTTGGTTATGGTAAAGCCATCAGAGTGCCAAGCCCCATTGCTATAGGTGTAGGTACGAACTTCGCCTGGCAGCGGGGTATCAACTCCATACTCCTGGCTGACAATATCTGTAGGCCAACTCGCTGCTCGTTGAAACTTGAATACACTGCCTTCGGCTACGCCACTGGCTGGCAACACAAATGAACCGGTCCAGGCACCATCTCTGGTAATGACACTGATGCTTTTGTAGGTCTGCAGCAGCGCACCCACGTTAGCCGAGCGAATATCACTGTCACTGGTTAATGTGATCAGCTCCTTACGAGCAGCAGGCGTTACTTCTGTTGGCGTTACGGGGGTTGGAGTGACTGGTGGCACGAGATCAGCCGCTGTATCGGTACTGCTCATCGCCGCAATCATGGCATTGGTTTTGGCCACCTGCTCGGCCATCGACAACTGCTGACTGTTAGCGCCAAAGTTCCAGACAAACAAGCCACCAAAACCATTTTGCGCCTGCCATTTGGCCCGGGCGTTATTGTTCTCGTCGGTTTCTACAAACGGACCTGTGGGTGCCCACTGGGCATTGATGGTGTTACCCAGAACAACTTTGGTTTTGTCGCCCACTTTGTTCGCGTAGTTCTGCAACGCCACCTGATATTTGAAGTTCTTGCCGGCGTCGTAGGTCATCACGTTGAAAAAATTGAAAAGGTTCTTCGACTGAACCAACAGATCCGACACCTCGCCGTGGTGCGCAGAGCGATCTGTCTCGATATACGAGCAGTTCTCCACCACCCCACTGTTGGCGCATTCAACCGGATCGGCGCCGACATGGTAGGTGGTCAGCGACATGATCTTGTTGGCCGGTGCCAGGGCCTTGATGCGCATGGCCAGCGCCAGCAGGTTGGCACTTTCTTCAGGGGTGATGCGTGCGGCCTTTTCGAAGTCGAAGTCGACGCCGTCAATCTGCACGGTGCCGGCTTTCTGGTAATTGTTCAGGTTACAGATGCCGTCCCAATTGCTACTCAAGCAGTCGCCGGAAAGCTGCGATGCCGTAAGGCCTTTGGTATAGACGGGAAAGTCTTTGGTCAGTAACGCGACAATATTCTGCGCGAGAATTTCACGCGCTTCAGGCGTGGTTATATAGGACCAGATGCTTTCATAAGTTTGCCCACCAAACGCCAGCATAATCTTGCGCTGTGGATTGTTACGTTTAAGGTTGGTCCAGGCGGTATAACCCGGCGGCAGCCAATAGTCATTATAAGGAGGGGCGGTAACTAAATTGTCGGAGGAGCTGATGTTTCCGTTTGAGTCCCATTGGCCAAAGGAAAGAATATAAGTATCAACTTCCGACTTCTCCAAAGCGGCCGGATCCGACAAACCCCAAGACGTCAAATAAGCGATTTTGTGCGGGGTAGCAGCCGCATGTGCGGACAAGCAGGCACCCATTAATAGGGCTGCGTATAAGGCGTTGGCTTTAACCATTTAATTGATCTCGATGTAAATAACCTAGGGGGCTGGCGCATAGCTGCACAGCAGCGCGCCCATGCTAATTACCTCACCTTGAAAATATTGAAGGCTCGGTCTTCCTGAGCCATAAGAAAATTCTGTAAATATAAAATGGTCTGACCAGACATCCTGAAAACAGGCGACAGCGAGAGCGTCTGCGCTAAATATTCACCCCGATATCAAGACATCGCTAAGCAACGAACAAATGGAAACACCGCTTCGCTTACTCTTGACGTCAAAAAACAGCGAAGCGGCCAAGGAAACAGCACAAGTAGCAAGAAAGTTCCCTGAATGCCCCCCTAACTTTATAGCGGTGCTGCCGTGCTGGCTTTGCAGCACTGGCAGCTGTGCTCGCCCCCAACTTTAGTCATGGCAAAAAGTTATTGCACCGCTACACGCCCAGTACTTCAGGGTATACAGCGCCGCTGCCATTATCGTGCAATCATCCTATTGCTCCGCACTAAGGGAAAGTGCCGGGCAAGTCTGACGAACGGTAGGAACTATCATTAAATCTGCGGGCTCATAACCCCGTAACGACTTTTTACAGGTTGGTTTTCTTAGTGCTGCCCAGCAATGACCAGCCTAACTTGCTGAATAAGCCGTGGCTGTTTATTCGCACCAAGTCGGTACCGTTAACCGAAGCCGGTTAGCGAAACAGGAAGTGGCTCTAACGAACCAGCCAATAATGGAGAAGCAGGTAGAAGCAGACCTACTGCACAAGCCTCACCCAGGCTCTACGACCAGTGTTGGAGCGTAGGCCAAAGATCCGGGCGCATCCCTTTTACAACATGCCCAAACACGCATTCATAACCTGGATGTGACGAACTTATTATGCCTGCACTTTTGCGATCACAAGTTGCACGGTGCATTACCAGAGCAGTGGAAAGTTGCACACCCACTGTTTAACGGCGTAACTCAAAGTAATAGGTGAATACAATGCGTATTAGCATTTTTGGTTTAGGTTATGTCGGCGCAGTATGTGCCGGCTGCCTGTCTGCACGCGGCCATGAAGTTGTCGGTGTGGATGTTTCCACCGCCAAGATCGACCTGATCAATAACGGCAAATCGCCAATCGTCGAACCCGGCCTGGAAGCCCTGCTGCAGCAAGGGATCGACACCGGACGCCTGCGTGGCACCACTGATGTGGCCGCAGCGATTCGCGATACCGAACTGTCGATGCTATGCGTCGGTACCCCGAGTAAAAAGAATGGCGATCTGGAGCTCGATTACATCGAGTCGGTCTGCCGTGAAATCGGTTTTGTTCTGCGCGATAAAACCTCCCGGCACACTGTCGTCGTTAGAAGCACCGTGTTACCCGGCACGGTGAAAAACGTGGTGATCCCGATTCTGGAGGACTGCTCCGGGAAAAAAGCCGGGGTGGACTTCGGTGTGGCAGTGAACCCCGAGTTCCTGCGCGAAAGCACCGCGATCAAAGACTACGACCACCCACCGATGACCGTGATCGGTGAGCTGGACCGACAATCAGGCGACGCCCTCGAATCGCTGTACAGCGAACTGGACGCGCCGATCATCCGCAAAGACATCGAAGTTGCCGAGATGATCAAGTACACCTGCAACGTCTGGCACGCGGCCAAGGTCACCTTCGCCAACGAGATCGGCAATATCGCCAAGGCCGTCGGTGTGGACGGTCGCGAAGTAATGGACGTGGTCTGCCAGGACAAGACCCTCAATCTGTCCCAGTACTACATGCGTCCCGGCTTTGCCTTTGGCGGCTCGTGCCTGCCCAAGGATGTGCGCGCCCTCACCTATCGCGCCGGCCAACTGGACGTCGAACACCCGATGCTCGGTGCCATCATGCGCAGCAACGTGGCCCAGGTGCAGAACGCCTTCGACATTATCGCCAGCCACGACAAACGCAAAGTTGCCCTGCTTGGCCTGAGCTTCAAGGCCGGTACCGATGACCTGCGCGAAAGCCCGCTGGTGGAGCTGGCCGAGATGCTGATCGGCAAAGGTTTCGACCTGAGCATCTACGACAGCAATGTCGAATATGCGCGCGTGCACGGGGCCAACAAGGACTATATCGAGTCGAAGATCCCCCACGTTTCATCCTTGCTCAACAGCGACTTCAACCAGGTGGTTGATGGCTCCGACATCATCGTGCTGGGCAACCGCGACGAGCGTTTCCGACCCTTGGCGCAGCATGCCCCGGCGGGCAAGCAAGTGGTCGATCTGGTGGGCTTCATGAACCACACCAGCAACGGCACTACCGAAGGCATCTGCTGGTAGCCGTAAGGCCGAAGGCCCGCGCCTTCGGCCTTTACCCCGGCCTTGAACGCAATACGGCCAGGCGCGCAAACCACGCGCCGACGCCGAAGCTATGCCCAAAATCGACGTACAGGACACATAAATGGATAGGCTCAAGCAGGGTTTGGCAGAAGGTGCCGGGTGGTTGTTCTACCTCAGCCTGCTGTGCGGGCTCGCCCTCGCGCTACCCCGAACGGTGTTCGACCCCGAGTCGAAAGACTTTATCTTTCTGATCGGCGCGGTCGGCATCTGGCGCTACTCCATGGGTGCCATGCACTTTCTGCGCGGCGTGCTGTTTCTGTATGTGGTATTTCCGCACTACCGGCGCAAGGCGGCCAAGCTGGGAACAGCGGCCGACCCTTCCCATGTATTTCTGATGGTCACCAGTTTTCGTATCGACGCGCTGACCACCGCGCAGGTGTACCAATCGGTAATCCGCGAGGCGATTGAAAGCGGCTACCCGACCACCGTGGTGTGCTCCATCGTCGAACTCTCGGATGAGTTTCTGGTGAAAAGCCTGTGGGAGAAATACAACCCACCGGAACACGTCACCCTCGACTTCGTGCGCATTGCCGGCACCGGCAAACGCGATGGCCTGGCCCACGGTTTTCGCGCCATTTCCCGGCACCTGCCCGACCGCGATGCAGTAGTGGCGGTGATCGATGGCGACAGCGTGCTGGAGCCTGGTGTGGTGCGCCGCACCGTGCCGTATTTCAAGCTGTTCCCCAATGTCGGTGGCCTCACTACCAACGAATTCTGCGAAGTGCGCGGCAGCTACATCATGAGTGAGTGGCACAAGCTGCGCTTCGCCCAGCGGCACATCAACATGTGCTCCATGGGGCTGTCCAAGCGGGTGCTGACCCTGACCGGGCGGATGTCGATGTTCCGCGCCCCGGTGATCAGCAATCCGGAGTTTATCGCCGACGTCGAAAGCGACTCCCTGGACCACTGGCGCCTGGGCCGTTTCAAGTTCCTTACCGGTGACGACAAGTCCAGCTGGTACAGCCTGATGCGCCTGGGCTACGACACCTTCTACGTACCCGATGCCGCCATCAACACGGTCGAGCACCCGCCGGAAAAAAGCTTTATCAAGGCCAGCCGCAAGCTGATGTTCCGCTGGTACGGCAACAACCTGCGGCAGAATTCGCGGGCCATGAAACTGGGTAAAAAGCGCCTGGGCCTGTTCACCAGCCTGGTGCTGTTCGACCAGCGCGTATCGATGTGGACCTGCCTGCTCGGCCTCACCGTGGCGATCATCGCCAGCCTCAAATACAGCGTCGCCTTTCTGCTCGTCTACCTGCTGTGGATCGGCTTTACCCGCCTGGTACTGACCCTGTTGCTGGCCATCAGCGGCCACCACATCGGCCCGGCCTACCCGGTGATTCTCTATTACAACCAGATCGTCGGCGCGCTGGTGAAGATCTACGTGTTCTTCCGCCTTGACCAACAATCCTGGACGCGTCAGCCAACCAGACTCAACCGCGACCTGGCCAGCTTTCAGCAGTGGTTCAACACCTGGTCGTCCCGAACCATGACCTTCTCCGCCGCCAGCGTGTTTGTCGCCACGTTGCTGCTGGTGGTGTGAGTCGCCGCCATCAACGGATCAATACCTTTGAGTAGGAACAACGCCATGAATACAGCCGTGAACGTCAATGTGGTGCACGAATCCGAAGCCCAGCGCCAGCACGCCCGGGTGCGCCTGCCGGCGAAGATCCGCTTCAGCGGCAAGAACCGCGAAGTGGTCGAACAGACCGTGATGGATATCTCCGCCGGTGGTTTCAGCTACGGCGCGATCAACAGCAACGTACGCGTCGGCGACTTCCACAAAGGCAAAATGCTCTTTGTCATCGACAACATCACCCTGGCCATCGACGTCGAGTTCCAGGTGCGCTCGGTGGACTTCGACGCCAACCGCATCGGCTGCCAGTTCAGCAACCTGCGCCCACGGGAAATCAGCACCCTGCGTCACCTGATCACCGCCCATTTGAGCGGCGAGCTGGTCAGCGTCGGCGAACTGCTCACCACCCTGCAGCGGGAAAACTTCACCAAAGCGCGCAAGCAGAAACTTGGTAGCGGCATGAGCGCCTTTGCCCGTCTACGCGCGGTCACCTTCAGCATCGCGCTGTTTGTGGTCGGTCTGCTGGCCTTCGGTTTTCTGTTCAAGTCGATCTACAGCCTGTACTTCGTCACCCATGCCCAATCGGCCCTGGTGCAGGTCCCCGGCATGCAGGTGACCATGCCCCGTGAAGGCACGGTGCAAAGCCTGATCGGTGCCGACGGCGCAGTGAAAAAAGGCGCGCCAATCGCCACCTTCAGCGCCTCGATGCTGGAGATGCTCAAGGGCCATCTGGACGACAAGGACCTGAGCCCGAGCAATGTCGCCAACCTGTTCAACAAGCAGATGAAAGGCACCCTGACCAGCCCCTGCGACTGCGTGCTGGCCAAGCAATACGTGGCCGACGGCCAATACGCGAGCAAGGGCGATGTGATCTTCGACCTGGTCTCCCGTGAAGCCACCGCGCAAGTGGAAGCACGTTTCCCCTACAGCAAATTCAACGAGATCAAACCGGGTGCGCGGGTGAATTTCCAAGTGGCCGGCGTCGACGAAGTGCGCGGCGGCAAGGTGCTCAGCAGCAGCCTGAATGACACCGGCAACCTGTCTTCGGATATCCGCGTCAGCATCCAGCCGGATGAACCGCTGGACAACGCCCTGGCCGGCCGCCCTGTGGAAGTGAGCAGCGACAACGGTCCTTCCTTGGGCTGGTTTATCGACAAAGCCAACGCAGCAGGGCTCTGATTATGCCGAGTACTCAACCCAAGCTTCTGCTGTTGGCCATGGCCCTGAGTATGGCCGGCTGCGCCGGGCTGCCGGACCAGCGCCTGGCTAACGAGGCATTGAAAAACGGCGACACCGCCACCGCCCAGGCCAACTACCAAGCCCTGGCGGATATGGGTTACGCCGATGCCTCCGTAGGCCTGGCCGATATCCAGCTGGAAAGCGGTGACCCGGCGCAGTTGGCCGCTGCCGAAAACACCTACCGTCAGGCCGCCGATAACTCGCCACGCGCCGCCTCACGGCTGGGCCGCCTGCTGGCAACCAAACCGAATGCCACCGAGGCTGAACACAAGGAAGCGGAGCAGCGCCTGAAGCAAGCTTTCGCCAACGGTGAAGAAGGCGCGGTGCTGCCCCTGGCCATGCTCTACCTGCAATACCCGCAAAGCTTCCCCGAGGTGAATGCCCAGGAAAAAATCAGCCAGTGGCGTGAGCAAGGTCATCCGCAAGCGGAGCTGGCTCAGGTGCTGCTCTATCGCACCCAGGGCAGCTACGACGCGCACCTGGCGGACGTGGAAAAGATCTGCAAAGCCGCGCTTAACACGGCCGACGTTTGCTATGTGGAACTGGCCACCGTGTACCAGAAGCGTGGCGAAGCGGATAAGCAGAAAGCCCTGGTGGACCAACTGCGCGGAGCCTATGGCCGTGGCGTAGTGCCGGCGGCGCGGATGGAAGGTGTGGCGCAGGTTTTGGCCGATCCGGAGCTGGTTGCAGGCCCTCAAGGTGGAGAGAGCGGCGGCAAAACCGACCCCGCCACCGCGCAACAGATGCTCGAACAGATCGCCCCCACCTACCCCGCTGCCTGGGTGAGCCTGGCGCAGTTGCTCTATGACTACCCCGAGCAGGGCGACATCGACAAGCTGCTCGAGTACCTGAAAAAGGGCCGCGAGGCGGCGCAACCGCGCGCCGAACTGTTGCTCGGCAAGCTCTATTACGAAGGCAAGCTGCTGCCCGCCGACCCGGAGAAAGCCGAAGCGCACCTGCTCAAGGCGGCGCAAAGCGAGACCAGCGCCAACTACTACCTGGGCCAGATGTATCGCCGTGGCTACCTCGGCCAAGTCCAGCCGCAGCAGGCACTAGACCGCCTACTGGCCGCCGCCCGCGCCGGGCAGAACAGCGCCGATTTCGCCCTGGCGCAGATGTTCTCCCAAGGCCGCGGCATCGCCCCCGATCCGGTGAACGCCTATGTGTTCAGCCAGATCGCCGTGCAAAAAGGCACAGCGCAAGCGCCGGAACTGGCGGCGCAGATCGAACAGCAATTACCCCCTGACTCGCGCCCCCAAGCGGAACGCTTGCTGCGCGAGGAACAGGCCTTGCGTGGCGCAACGCTACAAACAGCGACCCAGATGCAAGCCATGCAAAGTCAGGACGGGCAGGAGCCACTATGAATCGCACAAAACGTAAAACCGCAAACACATGGACGCGCGCCGGTTTTTGCCTCAGCGCGACCTTGATCACCGCCCATTCCGCCTGGGCCGTGCAGATGACCGACAGCAGCAGCTACGGCCTGGACGTGAAGATCACCGCCCAATCCGAAGATGACCGCGACCTCGGCACCCGCAGCGGCGGCGATGTAAACGGTATCGGTATCGACCTGCGCCCCTGGGTGTATGGCAAGCGCGGCAACTGGAGCGGCTATGCCATGGGCCAGGCGGTGAGCGCCACCGACATCATCGAAACCGACACCCTGCAACAACCCGAAGACGGCGAAAACACCGATAGCGGCAGCGGCGACGACCGCCGTCAGCCGGACAAAAGTTACCTGGCCCTGCGCGAATTCTGGGTGGGTTATTCGGGCCTCACCCCCTACCCCGGCGAAGAACTGCGCCTGGGTCGCCAGCGCCTGCGCAACGACGACGGCATGTGGCGCGACACCAATATCGAAGCGCTGAACTGGACCTTCGATACCACCCTGCTGAAAGCCAATCTGGGTGTCGCCGAACGCTTTAGCGAATACCGCACCGATATCGACGAACTCTCGCCCAAAGACAAAGACCGTCTGCATATTTACGGCGACGTCGCGGCGCAATGGACACCCGGTCACTGGGTGGGCCTGAACGTGCAGCACGCCCGTGACGACGGCAACCTCAATAGCCCTGGCGAAAGCGTCGATGAACTGGATAAAACCAGCACCGGCGATCTCACCTGGGTCGGCCTGCAAGCCAATAGCGATGCCTACAACCCACGCAACGAAAACCGCCTGAACTACTGGGCCAGCGTCACCAGCCTGACCGGTGACCGGGATCGCCTGACCACCCAGAGCGTGGGCGGCGAAGAGTTTGCCACCGGCAAGCAGAGCGGCGATGTCAGCGCCTGGGCCACCGACCTGGGCCTGCGCTGGAAATTCGATGAAAACTGGCAGATCGGCGGTGCCTACGCCCGCGGTAGCGGCGGCGGGGGTGACGATGGCGGCGACAACTACGAGCAGACCGGCCTGCAAAGCAACCGCTCCACCTACACCGGCACGCGCTCGCGGGTGCATCGCTTTGGTGAGGCGTTTCGTGGCGAGCTAAGCAACCTGCAGGCGGCCACGCTGTTCGGCTCCTGGCAGCTACGCGAGGACTACGACGCCAGCCTGGTGTACCACAAGTTCTGGCGCGTCGATGACCAGCAGCCCATCGGCACCAGCGGCATCAACGCCGCCATGCAGGACGGCGAAAAAGACGTTGGCCAGGAAGTGGATCTGGTGCTCACCAAGTACTTCAAACAGGGTCTGCTACCCGCCTCCCTCAGCCAGGCCATCGACGAACCATCGGCCCTGGTGCGCTTTCGCGGCGGCGTATTCAAGCCCGGCGATGCCTACGGCCCGGATGCCGACTCGTATATGCACCGCGCCTTCGTCGATGTGATCTGGCGCTTCTGATGACGCGGCCATGGAGAACTCCTGACATGCCTGACCAGACCCCGCCGTTGCTTGCGCTGCTATTGGCTGGTGCGCTGCTGCTCAGTGGCTCGGCCCTGGCCGTCGAAGCACCGGCCACCCCCAGCCAACAGGATGTGGCGCGCGCCAGTGACGCGCCCCTTCCACAAGCAGGTGAAGACGGCAAACCGCAGGCCACCAAAGAGCTGCGCCAAGCCAAGAGCTACACCGTGACCACCGCGCCCACCAAGGCCCTGGAGCTGGACGCACCGAAGTTGCCCGACCTCAGCGGCTACACCGCGAAGGCGGTCAACGCCAAGATCGAGCGCAGCAAAAAGGGCAGCGTCACGGTCCGGCGCATGGTGCAGCAAGACGCCCTGAAAGAATTTATCGGCGGCAACAACCGCATGGCCGAGTGGGTGACCCGCCAGCGCGGTATGCCCCAGGCAATCTTCGTCGAGGGCGGCTATATGAGCTTCAGCGAGCTGACCAAGAAGGTGCCCAAGCAGTACCTCAGCAGTGATGCCGATGGCACCTACACCCTGCGCCTGCCACTGGTGGTGGCGCACAACGCCAGCCTGCAGATCGACAAAGACGTAAAAGAACTGCACCTGTCGCAAGACCGCGGCGCGTTTATCGTCAACGACGGCAAGCTGTTTATCACCGACACCCGGCTGACCGGTTGGAATGAAGCGAAAAAGGCCCCGGCCACGTTTAAAAAACCGGAAGAATTCCGTCCGTTTCTGCTGTCCTGGGGCGGCACCGAGACCTATATCGTCAACAGCAAGATCGCAAGCTTTGGCTACAACACCAGTAAGTCCTACGGCCTGAGCATTTCCCAGTACACACCGAACATGAGCAAGCAGATGGGCCGTGGCATGCCCACCGGCTGGATCATCGGCTCCGAGTTCTCGGACCTGTGGTACGGCTTCTACTGCTACGAAACCCAAGACTTCGTGGTGAAAGACAACACCTACCGCGACAACATCATCTACGGCATCGACCCCCACGACCGTTCCCGTCGCCTGATCATTTCCGGCAACACCGTATACGGCACCCACAAAAAGCACGGGATCATCATTTCCCGCGAAGTGGATGACAGCTGGATCATCCATAACAAGGTCTACGAGAACGCCCTTTCCGGCATCGTTATCGACCGCAACAGCGTCAACAACCTGGTGGCCTACAACGAGGTTTACCGCAACCAATCCGACGGCATCACCCTGTACGAAAGCTCCAACAACCTGCTGTGGGGCAACAAGGTGCTGAGCAACCAGCGCCACGGCATTCGCCTGCGCAACAGCACCAACATTCGCCTGTACGAAAACCTGGCGGTGGATAACCGCCTGGTGGGCGTGTACGGCCATATCAAAGACTTGAGCGACACCGACCGCGATATCGACCTCGACCCCTTCGATACCAAGGTGTCGATGATCGTGGTCGGCGGCCAGCTGATCAGCAATGGCTCCGGGCCTTTGTCCATCGACTCGCCGTTGTCGGTGGAGCTGTACCGGGTGGCCATGCTGGCGCCGACCAAATCCTCGGGTATCAGCTTTTCGGGAATTCTCGGCGACAAGCAAAACGAAATTCTGGACCTGATGGTCCGCCAGGATAAGGCAGTGCTGATCGACCCCGTTGAAAGCCAGGCCGAACTTCAGGACTGAGGAGCATGCATTCCATGACAGCAACCACCACAACCCGCCATTGGCTCGCCCCTTCTGCCCTGGCTATGGCACTGCTGGCAGCCAGCAGTCTGAGCCAGGCTGCTGACGAAGGCGTGCCGCAGTACAAAGTGAGCGGCAACCCGCCACTGTGCCCCGCCGCCGCCAATAACGGCCTGTACAACACTAAATACCTGGGCTTCTTTACCCACCTGGTACAGGCCCAGGACGACTGGCTGTTCCGCACCACCTACGACCTGCGCACCGACTTCGGCACCAGCCCCGAGGGCTACGCCAAACTCAAGGGGCTGCGCGATGCCCTGCACCAAAAAGGCATCGAGCTGGTGGTGGTCTACCAACCCACCCGAGGCCTGGTGAACCGGGAAAAACTCACCCCCGCCGAAAAGGCCGCGTTCAACTACGACCTGGCGAAAAAGAACTACCTGGCGACCATCGAAAAACTGCGCGCCACCGGCCTGTACGTGCCCGACTACAGCCCGCTGTTCGATGAAAAGGAAGAGCACGCCTTCTACTTCAAGGGCGACCACCACTGGACCCCATACGGTGCCGAGCGTGCCGCGAAGATCACTGCCGAAACGCTGAAAGAAGTCCCAGGCTTTGCCGACATTCCCAAGCAGCAATACGAGAGCAAGCGCGTCGGCCTGCTAAGCAAACTCGGCACCTTCCACAAGGCCGCCGCCCAGCTGTGTGGCAATAGCTACGCCACCCAGTACGTCGACCGTTTTGAAACCACGGTGGCCGGCAGTGGCGATGCCGCTGGCGGTGAAGGCGATCTGTTTGGCGATGAAAGCCAGCCACAGGTGGCGCTGGTGGGCACCAGTAACAGCGGTCCGGCCTATAACTTCGCCGGTTTTCTGGAGCAATACAGCGGCGCGGAAATTCTGAATAACGCCATCTCCGGCGGTGGTTTCGACAGCTCCCTGCTGCAATACCTGAGCAGCCAGGAGTTCCACGAACACCCACCGAAAATCATCGTCTGGGAATTCGCCACCCACTACGACATGGCGCAGAAAAGCTTCTACCGCCAAGCCATGCCGCTGGTGGACAACGGCTGCGAAGGACAACAAGCAGTACTTAAAAACGATGTAAAGCTGCACAACGGCGCTACCGAGATTCTGGTCAACGGCAAGAACCAATTGCTCAACCTGCAGGGCAACCAGTACCAGGTTGACCTGACCTTCAGCGACCCCTCGGTAAAAACCCTGAAGGCCACCATCTGGTACCTGAATGGCCGCCGGGAAAACTTGAAACTGGAACAGAGCGCCGCTGCCGATACCGGCGGCCGTTATGTCTTCCAACTGCGCAACGACCCTGGCTGGGCAGACCTGAACATGCTCGCCATGGAAATTCACAGCCCCGAGCAGATGCCGGACAACCTCAGCGTCAAAGCCACGCTGTGCAAACGGCCAAACCTCGGTGGCGGCACCCTTACGGCGAAAGCCGCAGGAGGCACAGACTCATGAACACCTCCCATCCGTTGCTACGCGGGGTTGCGCTCAGCACCCTGATTTTTGCCGGCAGCGCCAGCGCGGCGCTGGTTCCACCCCAGGGCTACTACGCGCCCATCGAAAGCCACAAAAGCAAACCGCCGCAAGAGCAGTGCGGCGCGCCGCCCAAGCCGTACACCGACAAGCTGGTGTTCCGCAGCAAATATGAAGGCTCGGACAAAGCCCGCGCCACGCTCAACAAGGAGTCGGAAAAAGCCTTTCGCGACTCCACCGCGAGCATCACCGAGCTTGAGCGAGGCGTGAGCAAGCAAGTGATGGGCTATATGCGCGATGGCCGCCAGGAGCAGCTCGACTGCACGCTGAGCTGGCTGACCAGCTGGGCCCAGGCCGATGCGCTGCTGTCCACCGACTTCAACCACACCGGCAAGTCGATGCGCAAATGGGCCCTGGGCAGCGTGGCCTCGGCCTACCTGCGGCTGAAGTTCTCCGAGTCCAAACCGCTGGCCAACTATGGCCAGCAATCCCAGCTGATCGAAGGTTGGTTCGCCAAGCTTGGCGAGCAGGTGGTGAAGGACTGGAGCTACCTGCCACTCAAGCAAGTGAACAACCACTCCTACTGGGCGGCCTGGTCGGTCATGGCCACCGCCGTGGCCACCAACCGCCAGGACCTGTTCGACTGGTCCGTGGAGCAGTTCCGTGTCGGAGCCAACCAGGTCGATGCCGACGGCTACCTGCCCAACGAACTCAAACGCAAACAGCGCGCCCTGTCCTACCACAACTACGCCCTGCCGCCGCTGGCGATGATTGCCAGTTTTGCCCAGGCCAACAACGTCGACCTGCGCACGGAAAATCGCGATGCCTTGAGCCGTTTGGCCAAGCGGGTGATGGAAGGGGTCAACGACCCCGATGAGTTCGCCGACAAGGCCGGCCAGAAGCAGGACATGGACGACCTCAAGATCGACAGCAAATACGCCTGGCTGGAACCCTACTGCACCCTCTACCAGTGCGGTGCCGATACGCTGAAATGGAAACAGTCGATGCAGCCGTTCAAGACCTTCCGCCTCGGTGGCGATTTGACCCGGGTGTATGA
Source organism: Pseudomonas sp. TE3786 (assembly GCF_054057335.1). Classification (NCBI taxonomy): domain Bacteria; kingdom Pseudomonadati; phylum Pseudomonadota; class Gammaproteobacteria; order Pseudomonadales; family Pseudomonadaceae; genus Pseudomonas; species Pseudomonas sp. TE3786. The sequence goes on along the minus strand of NZ_JBSRZF010000022.1, from coordinate 37,375 downwards.
CCCCAAGGCGGAGAAAAAGAGCTCCTGAGCAAACGCTGGCCCCGTAGGAGCGGCTACAGCCGCGATTGCTTGTTAACGATCAACAGCATCGCGACTGAAGTCGCTCCTACAAGGGCCCAAGTGGCTGGAAAGAACGTTATCCCTCCGGAAACCCTGGGGGGGTTGGGGGGGATGTGGCGCTAGCCACGTCCTCTGAACCGAAGGTGAAGATGGAGAGAGGCGGATGGTTTTCTCGTCCAACGTGTTCCTGTTCTTGTTCCTGCCGATCTTTCTCGGCTTGTACTACTTGAGCGGGCGACGCTATCGCAACTTGCTGCTGCTGATTGCCAGCTACGTGTTCTACGCCTGGTGGCGAGTGGACTTCCTCGCCCTGTTCGCCGGGGTCACCCTGTGGAACTACTGGATCGGCCTCAAGGTGGGTGCCGCCGGGGTGCGCAGCAAACCGGCACAGCGTTGGCTGCTGCTCGGTGTGGGGGTGGACCTGTGCATTCTGGGCTACTTCAAATACGCCAACTTTGGCGTCGACAGCCTCAACGCCATCATCACCTCGTTCGGCCTTGAGCCCTTTATCCTCACCCATGTGCTGCTGCCAATCGGCATCTCGTTCTACATCTTCGAGTCGATCAGCTACATCATCGACGTGTACCGCGGCGACACCCCGGCCACCCGCAACCTGATCGACTTCGCCGCCTTTGTGGCGATCTTCCCGCACCTGATTGCCGGCCCGGTGCTGCGCTTTCGCGACCTCGCCGACCAGTTCAACAACCGCACCCACACCCTGGATAAATTCAGCGAAGGTGCCACGCGTTTTATGCAGGGTTTTATCAAGAAGGTGTTTATCGCCGACACCCTGGCGGTGCTCGCCGACCATTGTTTCGCCCTGCAAAACCCCACCACTGGCGACGCCTGGCTTGGCGCTCTGGCGTACACCGCGCAGCTGTATTTCGACTTTTCCGGCTACAGCGATATGGCCATCGGCCTGGGTCTGATGATGGGCTTTCGCTTTATGGAGAACTTCAAGCAGCCCTATATCAGCCAGTCCATCACCGAGTTCTGGCGGCGCTGGCATATCAGCCTGTCCACCTGGCTGCGCGACTACCTGTACATCACCCTGGGTGGCAACCGCGGTGGCAAATTCGCCACCTATCGCAACCTGTTCCTGACCATGCTGCTCGGCGGTTTGTGGCACGGAGCCAACATCACCTACATCGTCTGGGGTGCCTGGCATGGCGTGTGGCTGGCGATTGAAAAGGCCATCGGCATCAACACCGCGCCGCGCAGTTTCAATGTGCTGCGCTGGGCCTTGACCTTCTTGCTGGTGATCATGGGCTGGGTGATTTTCCGCGCCGAGAACCTGCACGTCGCCGGGCGCATGTACGGTGCCATGTTCAGCTTCGGCGACTGGCAGCTGTCGGAACTCAACCGCGCCAGCCTCACCGGTCTGCAAGTGGCGACCCTGGTGGTGGCCTATGCCACCCTGGCCTTCTTTGGTCTGCGCGACTTCTACACCAACCCGCCAACCAAGCCGCAAGTCAGCACTGAAGCGGACGGCCCGGCCACCGCGCAACCCGGCACCGTCAAAGCCGTGCCCGGTGAGCAGCCGACCATTCATGTGCCTGGCTACACCGTCGGCAGCGACGCCAACGTGCAAGCGGCCTACTGGACCACCGACCGGCCGCGTTACGCCATGCGCGCCCTGGTGCTGCTGCTGTTTGTCGCCTCGATTCTCAAGCTCTCGGCGCAGAGCTACTCGCCCTTCCTCTACTTCCAGTTCTGAGCGAGCCGACCATGACCCGATCCTTACGCATTCTCTATATCGCCGTGTTCCTCGGCCTGCTGCTGGGCTTGGGCCTGTGGTCGTTGCGCGGCTTTATGGGCTTTAACACCACGCCGCAAGACACCGTGCTCAACGGCAAATGGGCCAAGGCCACGGAAACCCAGTACGACAAGGAGTTCCCGCTGAAACGCCTGGGCACCAACCTCTGGGCCGCATTGGACTTCAAGCTGTTTAACGAAGGCCGTCCCGGCGTGGTGCTGGGCCGCGATCAGTGGCTGTTCAGCGATGAAGAGTTCAACCCCATCGCGAACGGCAGCCAGTACCAGGATGAAAACCTGGCATTGATCCAGGGCGTGCGCGAGCAGTTGGATAAAAACGGCGTGAAGCTGGTGCTCGCTATCGTCCCGGCCAAAGCGCGGCTGTACCCGGAACATATCGGCGACCAAGAGCCGGCCAAGCTGCATGAAGACCTGTATCAGCGCTTCCACGCCAGCGCCGAACAGGCCGGCATTCTTGCCCCCGACCTGCTCACCCCGCTGCAACACGCCAAGCTGCAAGGCCAGGTGTTTCTGCGCACCGACACCCACTGGACGCCCATGGGCGCTGAAGTGGTCGCGCAGAACCTGGGTGCCAGCGTGGCGCAGAAAGCTCCGCTGGATGCGCCGCCGCAGCAGTTCGTCACCGAAGCCAAGCAGGCCGAACCCTACAAGGGCGACCTGACCACCTTCCTGCCGCTGGACCCGCTGTTCAGCAACCTGCTGCCCAAGCCCGACCAACTGCAACAACGCACCACCCGCGCCGCCGAAGAAGGCAGCAGCGAGGGCGGTGACGACGCGTTGTTTGCCGACAGCCAAGTGCCGGTGGCGCTGGTAGGCACCAGCTATAGCGCCAACCCGCACTGGAACTTTGTCGGTGCCCTGCAACAGGCGTTGCAAAGCGACGTGGTCAGCTACGCCGAAAACGGCCATGGCCCCATCGAGCCGATGCTCAAGTACCTGCAAAGCGGTGCCTTCAAAGACTCGGCACCGCAGTTGGTGATCTGGGAATTCCCCGAACGCTATCTGCCAATGAAAACCAACCTGAGCGATTTCGACCCGAACTGGATCGCTCAACTAAAGGCCGCCGGTGCGGCCACCCGCAACCTGGCCACTTCAGCGGCCAGCCACTCACCGTTGCCAATTCAGGCAAACCGCTAGACCCGGTGCTGCTCGAAGCACCCACCCAATCATGGAGAACAACACAATGAAGCCATCCATCACCCATGCAATCGTTAACAACCGCCTCGGTAAAGCCTGCGCGTTCGTGGTAGTTGGCCTGCTCGCTGCCCAGGTGCACGCCGACGAAGCCGCCCTCTACGGGCCGACCGCGCCGAAAGGCTCGGCCTTCGTGCGGGTGTACAACGCCGGTAGCCAGGAAGTCAGTGCCAATGTCGGCAGCGCCAAACTCAGTGAAGTCGGCCCCCTGGCCAGCAGCGACTTCGGCTTTCTGCCAGGCGGCGACTACAGCGCCCAGGTGGGCTCACAAACCCTGCCGGTAAAACTGGCCGCCGATAAGTACTACACCATCGTCGCCCTGCCCGGCGGCCAGCCGAAACTGGTGGAAGAACCCCCATTCAAAAACAAACAGAAAGCCCTGGTGCGCGTGCAAAACCTGAGTGACACCAAGGTCACCCTGAAAACCGCCGACGGCAAAACCCCGGTGGTGGCCGACGTGGCACCTGCCGGACGAGGCGACCGGGAAATCAACCCGGTGAACGTCAAGCTGGCGCTGTTCAACGGCACGCAAAAAATCAGCGACCTCAAACCGGTGAACCTGGCCCGTGGTGAAGCCGTGGCCCTGTATGTCACCGGCAGCGGCAGCAAGCTTTCGCCGGTGTGGGTGAAACGCCCGGCCGCTACCGAGTAAATGCCTTTCGCGGCTGACCGGCCACTCCTACGGATCGCGTAACCCGTAGGAGCGGCTTGAGCCGCGATGCCCTCGATCTACCCAACCGATCTTTGCCAGGAGAAACCCCCATGATTCCAATCATCTTGTCCGGCGGTAGCGGCTCACGCTTGTGGCCTTTGTCGCGCAAACAGTTTCCCAAGCAGTTCCTCGCCCTCACCGGTGAGCACACCATGTTCCAGCAAACCCTGCAGCGCCTGGTGTTCGAAGGCATGCAGCCACCAGTGATCGTCTGCAACAAAGACCACCGCTTTATCGTGCAGGAGCAACTCAGCGCCCTGAACCTGGCCAGCCAGGCCGTACTGATGGAACCCTTCGGCCGCAACACCGCCCCCGCCGTGGCGATTGCCGCCATGAAGCTGCTTAACGAAGGCCGTGACGAACTGCTGCTGGTGATGCCCGCCGACCATGTGATCGACGATCAGAAAGCCTTCCAGCGTGCCCTCGCCATTGCCACCATTGCCGCCGAAGGCGGTGACCTGGTGCTGTTTGGCGTGCCGGCCAGCAAGCCGGAAACCGGCTACGGCTATATCAAATCCAGCCAGGATGGCGAGTTGCCCGAAGGGGTCAGCCGCGTCGAGCAATTCGTGGAAAAACCGGACGCGCAACGCGCCGCCGAATTCGTCAAATCCGGCAACTACTTCTGGAACAGCGGCATGTTCCTGTTCCGCGCCAGCCGCTTTCTGGATGAACTGAAACGCCACGACCCGGATATCTACGACACCTGCCTGCTGGCCCTGGAGCGCAGCGCCATCGACGGCGAAAACATCGACATCGACGCCGCCACGTTCGAATGCTGCCCGGACAACTCCATCGACTATGCCGTCATGGAAAAAACCACCCGCGCCTGCGTGGTACCGCTGTCCGCCGGCTGGAGCGACGTCGGCTGCTGGAGCTCGCTATGGGACGTGCATGAAAAAGATCAAGACGGCAACGTCACCAAAGGCGACGTGGTGGTACGCGACAGCCACAACTGCCTGGTGCACGGCAACGGCAAGCTGGTGTCGGTGATTGGCCTGGAGAACATCGTGGTGGTGGAAACCAAAGACGCCATGATGATCGCCCACAAAGACCGGGTGCAGGAGGTCAAGCAACTGGTCAACACGCTGAACGAGGCTGGCCGTAGCGAAACCCAGAACCACTGCGAGGTATACCGGCCGTGGGGCTCGTATGACTCCGTCGATATGGGCGGGCGTTTTCAGGTCAAACACATCTCGGTGAAGCCAGGGGCGCAGCTGTCGCTGCAGATGCACCACCACCGGGCTGAGCACTGGATTGTGGTGTCGGGCACGGCTGAGGTGACCTGTGATGAGAATGTGTTTTTGCTGACGGAAAACCAGTCGACCTATATCCCGATTGCTTCGGTACACCGCTTGGCCAATCCCGGGAAGATTCCGTTGGAGATTATCGAGGTGCAGTCGGGGAGTTATTTGGGTGAGGACGATATTGAGCGGTATGAGGATATTTATGGGCGTAATGAAGAGCATGGGGTGCAGGTGAAGACTGTGGTGCGGTAACGGTTATACGTATCGCGGCTGAATCGGATGGCCGCCCCCCTCTCCCCCAGGAACCGAGTTGTTTGTGGGAGGCTTCAGCCTCGATTCCTGCAAACGGTGGTTCTGTAGGGGCGGCTGGGCGGCATTCCGATCAGCCGCGATGCTTTTTGTGCGGGCTGCTTCGTGGTTGTGGCGTTCTTTTTTTTCGCGTGCGCTGGGCGTTTTGTTTCGCGCGTAAGGCGCGAAACAAAACGCCCAGCACACGCGGTAATGAAGACCATCACCGCCCCCGAAACAAACGACAGAACTATCAGGCCTCAACGAGGCCCTTCTCCTCCAACCGCAATTGCCGCGAATGAAACTGCTGCAAGCTCGTCCGGTGGCCAATACTCACCAAACTGCTGCCCGGCAGTTTCTCGGTCAGCAACCGATAAACCGCTGCCTCGTTCACTTCATCCATCGCCGAAGTCGCCTCATCCAGGAACAACCAGCGCGGCTCCACCAACAACGCGCGGGCAATCGCCACCCGCTGCTGCTCACCCGGCGACAACACCCGCTCCCAGTGATCTTCCTCATCCAAGCGCCCAGCCAGATGCGCCAGATTGCAGGCCTGCAATACCTCCTGCAAGCGCTCGGACGAGTACACATCATCAGCCTGGGGATAACTCAACGCCGCACGCAAGCTACCAATCGGCAAGTACGGTTTCTGCGGCAAGAACAGACTGCTTTCCGGCAGGTTCAACGCCCCGCTGCCAAACGGCCACAGGCCACTCAAGGCACGCAGCAAGGTGCTCTTGCCACTGCCTGAAGCGCCGCTAAGCAACACATGCTCACCTGGTGCGATAGTCAGATCGGATGGGTTCAACAACACACGGCCATCGGCCAGGCTCAACTGCACGTGGTTCAAACTCACCTGGCCGGCATTGCGAGTGCGCTGGATGGCGGGGTTGGCGTCCAGGTGGTCACCTTCGGCCAGGGCCTGGCGGAAGCTCAGAATCCGGTCGCAGGTGGCGCGCCAGGTGGCCAGGCTGGCGTAGGCGTCGATAAACCAGCTCATGCTCTCCTGCACATTGCCGAAGGCGGAGTTGATTTGCATCAGATCGCCCAACTGAATCTTGCCGGCGAAATAACGCGGGGCGGCAACGATCATGGGGAAAATAATCGCCGCCTGACCATAAGCCGAGCTGAAAAAAATCAGGCGTTTTTGCACCTTCATGATTTCCCAGAAATTGCTCCACACATTGGTGAATCGCGACATCAAGCGCTGGTGCTCGTTTGCTTCGCCGTTGTACAGCGCAATGCTTTCGGCGTTCTCACGCACCCGCACCAAGCCAAAGCGCATGTCGGCCTCGAAACGTTGCTGCCGGTTGTTCAGCCCGATCAGGCGACGCGCAACCAGATGCACCAGCCAGCTGCCCACCAGCGCGTAGAGCAACGCGGCCCAGAACATGTAGCCGGACACTTCGACGCCAAAGATATCCATGCTGCCGGACACGCCCCAGAGAATGACGGAGAACGACACCAAGCTGACCACGTTACGAATCAGCCCCAAGCCCAGGCTCAGGGTGCTGTCGGTGAAGCTGTTGAGGTCTTCGGCCAGACGTTGGTCAGGGTTGTCGGTGTAGCCGGCCTGTTCCAGGCGGTAGTAGTTTTTATGGGCCAGCCACGCGGAGAAATGCTGTTCGGTCAGCCAGCGACGCCAACGGATAGTCAGCATCTGGGTCAGGTACATCTTGTACACGGCAACCAATATGTAAACGGCCGCGATGCCGCAGAAGTAACCGATCAACGTGGTAAACGCCGCCAGGTCCTTGTTCTGCAGAGCGTTGTAGAAGTCGCGGTACCAGCTGTTGAACCACACCGAAATCGCCACCCCCACCAGCGACATGGCAATCACCACAATCAGCAGCAACCAGGCCATGCCCTTCTCTTCGCTGCGCCAGTACGCACTGGCCAGCTGCCAGACGCGGGAAAAAAAGTGACTGGGCAGCGCATCATTGACCGCTGAATATTCGGCGTTCTTGCTCATGAAAGGCACTCTGGGCGGTTATAAAAAAGCGCCTCTGAGGGCGCTCTTGTGGGAGGCGACAATCGGCGTATATCGACTGCGGTGTATCCGCCGATTCACCGATTAAGACAGCTTCGCGTCCTCTTGGATAGTCCAACAAAAGGTGAGTTCAGCGCCGTACCGGACGCTTCTGCAACTTGCGCTGCAAAGTCCGCCGGTGCATGCCCAGGGCTCGGGCCGTGGCGGAGATATTGCCGTCGTGCTCGCCCAGTACGCGCTGGATATGCTCCCACTGCAGACGGTCGACCGACATCGGGTTTTCCGGCACCAGGGTCGACAGATCGGCATGCTCGGAAACCAGTGCGGTCAGCACATCATCGGCATCGGCTGGTTTGCACAGGTAGTTGGCGGCGCCGCGTTTGATCGCTTCCACAGCAGTGGCGATGCTCGAGTAGCCGGTAAGGATCACCACGCGCATTTCCGCGTCCAGGGCCAGCAGCTTGGGCAGCAGCACCAGGCCGGAGTCGCCTTCCATTTTCAGGTCGAGCACGGCGTAGTCGGGCAGGTCCTGTTCGGCCAGGGCCAGCCCCTCTTCGGCCGAACCGGCAATCGACACCCGCAGACCGCGGCGGCTCATGGCGCGGGCCATCACGCGGGTGAAGGTCTGGTCGTCATCGACCAGCAACAGATGCGGTTGCTCTTCGCCTTCGATGGGGGTTTCTTCGCTCATTGGGATCTCCCGGTTCAGCTTGGCTGACGAGGCAGGCGCAGCTCGGTAAGCGTGCCGCCCTCTTCATGATTGTAGAGTTTCACCGAACCGCCAGCCCGCGTAACGCTGGCCTGGCTAAGGAACAGGCCGAGGCCGAAGCCTTTGCCCTTGGTGGTGATAAAGGGTTTGCCCAGCTGTTCGGCGATGGCCAGCGGCACACCGGCACCGTGGTCGCGAATGCTGATGCACATTTCCAGCACGTTCCAGTCCACGCGAATGTCGAGCTTGTCGGCGCAGGCATCGGCGGCGTTGTTCAGCAGGTTCAGCAGCGCCTGGGTGAGGTCCGGTGGCGGTGCCATCCGCGGTACCGAGCCGATGCCGAGAATCTGGTAGCGGTAGGTCGCTTCCGGGCGCATCAGGTGCCAGCGGTTCAGGGTGGTTTCCAGCCAGCTGGCTACCGACTGATCTTCCACGGTCAGGCGGCGATCGGCTTCGGCGGCGCGCACCAGCTGCTGCAGGGTTTCTTTGCACAGGCGCACTTGTTCCTGCAGGACGGCGAGATCTTCCTGCAGCAGGGGATCGGGGTGTTCGCGGCGCAGTTCCTTGATCAGCACGCTCATGGTCGCCAGCGGCGTACCCAACTCATGGGCGGCACCAGCGGCCTGGGTGGCGACGGCAAGCAGTTGCTGGTCGCGCATGCTTTCCTCGCGGCGCTCGGCCTGCAGTTGCACCTGGCGGCGCACGGCACCGGCCATCTTGACCACGAAGAAGGTGATAAAGGCCGCCGACAGGGCGAAGTTCAGCCACATGCCGAACAGGTGCAGGCTGATCAACATGGCTTCGTGCTGCACGCCGTGCAGGTGCAGCGGGTGGTACCAGATCAGCAAAGCGGTGTAGCCGGTCAACGCCAGGCCACTGAGCACCATGGAATACAGCCAGGGCAAGGTGGCGGCGGCGATGGTCAGCGGCACCAGGTAGTAGGACACGAAGGGGTTGGTGGAGCCGCCGGAGTAATACAGCAGCACGCTGTGGATCAGCAGGTCGCAGGCCAGTTGTGCGGCGTACTCCAGCTCGGTGACCGGCCACGGCCCACGCAGGCGCAATGCGGTGAACGCACAGAGGACGGCGGAGCAGATCAGGGTCAGGCACAGCGGCAGCCACGGCAGCGGCAGCAGATCCAGCAGATAGGCCACGCCCACCGAACTGGCCTGAGCGGCGAGCACCAGTACGCGGATCAAGCTCAGGCGCCAGAGGTTCTGGCGGCTGGCAGACAGCAGTAACACGGGGGCGAGCATGAGCGCTCCTGATGAGAGCTTCAAATGACGGGCGAGTATAACCAGCGGTGCGACAAACAGTGCCAAGTGCGGCAACGGGCCGCAGTGATTGCGCTCAGCGCTGAAATCAAAAGCTCGCGGCTGAAGCCCCCACATGGATCGTATTTCCTTGTGGGGGGGCTTTAGCCGCGATGCTCTTCGCCGCGCTCCAAGCCGTGACGGAACCCGCCCCCACCGCTACAGTCTCATGCGCGTAATCCTGCCCCGCGCCAACAAGGAGTTTGCATGTCGTCCCTCAGCCGTCTTACCGCTGCCATTGCCTTCAGTGCCGCCGCTCTGGCCGCCCTGCCCAGCCATGCCGAAGAGGCTCGTTACAATCAGGTGGCGCTGCGCGCCGAAGTCAGCCAGGACGTGGCGCACGACCTGATGAATGTCACCCTGTACACCGAAGCGCAGAACAACGATCCGGCCAAGCTCGCCGCCGACACCACGCAAACCCTGAACATCGCCGTCGAGCGCGCCCGCCAGAGCAAAGAGGTAACCGTGAAGCTCGGCAGCCGCAACAGCTACCCGATCTACGACAACAATGGCCAGCAGATCACCGGCTGGCGCGAGCGCGGCGAGATCCGTCTGGAAAGCGCCGATTTCGCCACGCTGTCCAAACTCACCGCCGAGCTGTTGAAAGACCTGAAGATGGGCAGCATGGACTTCGCCATCGCCACTCCAACACGCAAAAAGGCCGAGGACGAGCTGCTCAAGGACGCCGTCGCCGCCTTCAAGGCCCGCGCCGATATCGCCACCGCGGCCGTGGGTGGCAAGAGTTACAAGCTGGTCAGCCTGAACCTCAGCAGCGCCGGCTTCCAGCCGATCCGGCCGATGCGCATGGAAGCCATGGCGTCGATGTCGATGAGCAAGTCGGCAGCGCCGCAGGAAATCGAAGCGGGTACCAGCGAAGTGACAGTCGCCGCGGATGGTGTGATTGAAGTGCAGATGCCGTAAGTCCGGCGTTACCTGAAAGACCCAATCGCGGTTGAGGCCGCTCCTACGGATTGTGCGTTTTCGTAGGAGCGGCTTTAGCCGCGATGCTTTTAGCCCCACTCGGTGCTCCTTTCGGAAGCACTCGCCCACCGCCCCGCACCCTGCCGTTTCCCCGACCACCCGGTCAGCCCGCCGAGAGTTACAAAAACGCGACATCCTCGGACGATCCCGTCACAGCTTCTACACTCTTTGACCTATGCAGCTTGTAGTGGGCATACGCCCTGCATAGTTTCTGCGGTCTCGGCTTAAAAGGCCGACTGCAAACAACGACAACAACTTGAGGCCACCATGCATAAGAAAGTTGCCCTTCCTCTGGTACTCGCAAGCGGATTGCTCGCCAGCGCCCCCTTCGCTCACGCCGCCAGCACCCTGGTGTTCTGTTCCGAAGGCAGCCCTGCCGGTTTCGATGCCGCGCAGTACACCACCGGCACCGAGTTCGATGCCGCCGCAGAAACCATCTTCAACCGCCTGAGCCAGTTCGAGCGTGGCGGTACCGCCGTAGTACCGGGCCTGGCCACCAGCTGGGATGTCGCCCCGGACGGCCTCAGCTACACCTTCCACCTGCGCGAAGGGGTGAAGTTCCACACCACCGAGTACTTCAAGCCGACCCGTGAGTTCAACGCCGACGACGTGCTGTTCACCTTCGAACGCATGCTCAACAAGGACCACCCGTTCCGTAAGGCCTACCCCACCGAATTCCCGTATTTCACCGATATGGGCATGGACACCAATATCACCAAGGTGGAAAAACTCGACGACAAGACCGTCAAGTTCACCCTGGCGGCAGTCGATGCGGCCTTTATCCAGAACCTGGCCATGAGCTTTGCCGATATTCACTCGGCTGAGTACGCCGACAAGCTGCTGAAGGAAGGCAAAGCCTCCGACATCAACCAGAAGCCTGTAGGCACTGGGCCGTTTGTGTTCAAGCGTTACCAGAAAGATGCGCAGATCCGTTACACCGGCAACAAGGATTACTGGAAGCCGGAAGACGTGAAGATCGACAACCTGATCTTCTCCATCGTCACCGACGCCTCGGTGCGCATGCAGAAGCTCAAGGCCAACGAATGCCAGATCACCCTCAACCCGCGTCCGGCCGATCTGGACTCGCTGAAAAAAGACCCCAATCTGCTGCTGCCTGAGCAGGCTGGTTTCAACGATGGCTATATCGCCTACAACGTCACCCACAAACCCTTCGAGCAGCTGAAAGTGCGTCAGGCACTCGATATGGCGGTGAACAAGAAAGCCATTATCGACGCCGTGTACCAGAGCGCTGGCCAGCTGGCAGTGAACGGCATGCCACCGACCCAGTGGTCTTATGACGACAGCATCAAAGACGCGCCCTTCGATCCGGAAAAAGCCAAGGCCCTGCTCAAGGAAGCCGGCGTAGCCGAAGGCACCGAGTTCACCCTGTGGGCCATGCCGGTCCAGCGTCCGTACAACCCCAACGCCAAGCTGATGGCCGAAATGCTGCAAGCCGACTGGGCCAAGATTGGTATCAAGGCCAAGATCGTCAGCTACGAATGGGGCGAGTACATGAAGCGCGCCAAAGGCGGCGAGCACGACATCATGCTGATCGGCTGGAGCGGTGATAACGGTGACCCGGATAACTGGCTGGGCACCCTCTACGGCTGCGACGCCGTGGATGGCAACAACTTCTCCAAGTGGTGCGACAAGGACTACGACAAGCTGATTCAGGCTGCCAAGCGCACCACCGACCAGGCCAAGCGCACCGAGCTGTACAAGCAGGCGCAGCAGATCCTCAAGGCCCAGGTGCCGATCACCCCGATCGCGCACTCGACGGTTTATCAGCCGATGCGCACGTCGGTTAAGGACTTCAAGATCAGCCCGTTTGCGCTCAACTCGTTCTACGGCGTCAGCGTAGACAAGTAAGCCACCGACAGCCGCCTGGTTCACGCCAGGCGGTTTTCTTTTTTGTTTTGACAGCGGAGGGCATCCATGACGATTCGGGCATTGCGTTGTTCCCTCTTGCTCGCCCTCAGCTTCACCCCCTTTTTCTCTAATGCCGCCAGCCCTGAACAATCCCTGGTGGTCTGCACCGAAGCCAGCCCCGAAGGCTTCGATATCGTTCAATACACCGCCGCGACCACCGCCGATGCCTCGTCGGAAACGCTGTTCGACCGTCTGGTGCGTTTCGCCCCGGGCAGCACCGAGCTGATTCCGGGGCTGGCTGAACGCTGGGAGATTGCCGAAGACGGCCTGACCTATACCTTTCACCTGCGCTCCGGGGTGAAGTTTCACCACAGCAAGGGCTTTACCCCGAGCCGAGAATTCAATGCCGAGGATGTGCTCTGGAGTTTCCAGCGCCAGCTCGACCCCAAGCACCCCTGGCACGCACTGGCCACTCGCGGTTTCCCCTATGCCGAATCCATGGGCATGGCCGGGTTGATCGCACGTATCGAGGCACCCGATCCGCATACCGTGGTGTTTACCCTGACGCACCCGGAAGCACCGTTTCTGGCTGATCTGGCCATGGGTTTTGCCTCTATCTACAGCGCCGAATACGCCCGCCAATTGCTGGCCAGCGGCACCCCCGAGCAGCTCAATCAACAGCCCATCGGCACCGGGCCCTTTGTATTCGAGCGCTACAGCAAGGACGCGCAGATCCGCTTTACCGGCAACCCGGAGTATTGGGACGGCGCGCCGAAGATCGCGCGGCTGATTTTCGCCATCACCCCCGACCCCAATGTGCGCCTGCAACGGCTAAAGGCCGATGACTGTCAGGTAGCGGTGTACCCGAGGCCCACGGATATTCCAGCACTGCGCAACGAGCCGGAGCTGCAGGTACTGGAGCTGGATTCGCTGCTGATCGCCTACCTGGGCATCAACACCCGCCATCCACCGCTGAACGATGTGCGCGTGCGCCAGGCGATCAATATGGCCTTCGACAAGGCCGTGTATGTGCGTGCGCAATTTGGCGAAGGCGGGGCCAGCCCGGCGGTGGCACCCTACCCGCCGACCCTGTGGGGCAGCGACCCAACTATTGCCGACTGGCCCCATGATCTGGCGCGCGCCAGACAATTGTTGAAAGAAGCCGGCCAGGACCAAGGCTTCAACCTGACCATCTGGACCCGCCCCGGCGGCGGCCCGACCAACCCCAATCCCGGCATTGGTGCCCAACTGTTGCAGGACGACCTCGGCAAGCTGGGGATCAAGGCGACAATCCGCGTGTATGAATGGGGCGAGCTGCTCAAGCGCGCCAAGAACGGTGAGCATGATCTGATCTTTATGGGCTGGGCCGGCGACAACGGCGACCCGGACAATTTCCTCACCCCCAACCTGTCCTGCGCCGCCGCCCAGTCCGGAGAAAACCAGGCCGGCTGGTGCAATGCCGAATTCGACGCACTGATCACCCAGGCCCGCGGCATCAGCGACCAGGCGCAGCGCGCCGGGCTGTATCGCCAGGCCCTGGCGATTTTCCATCAGCAGGCACCGTGGATTCCCCTGGCCCACCCCAAGCAATTCAGCGTGATTCGCCGCGACGTGCAGGGCTTTGAACTGAGCCCCATGGGCTCGAACAACTTTGCCAAGGTGCGCCGTGCTCCCCGCCCGTAGGAGCGGCTTCAGCCGCGATTATCCCCTGCCCGGGGTGGGTTCTTTCCATAGTCGGTGCCCGCCATCGCGGCTGAAGCCGCTCCTACAGGAAAACGCAGTTGCCGTTGCGGCCGGCCGTCAGGAGACGCCTATGCTCTGTTGCAGGGGCGGGCAATTGCGCGAAAAATACGCGCCCTTTTCTGCCTGGGGCGGTTAACCAGGCCGCGTGGCACGCACAGAGACTGAACCTGCACCGCTGGCCGCGCTCCATGTTTCAAGCAGCACCGTCACGGGCACCACCATTAACCCGTCGACCCATAACAGCTTCGCGAACACCGACGCGAAGCGATAAGAAACGTCCGGCACCGCTGACTCTATGCGCTGCCGGGTATGCCTAACCGGCTGATGAGGAGTTCCACCCCGCGATGCTCACTTTTATTGCCCGACGCTTGGGGTTACTGATCCCCACGTTTTTCGGCATCACCTTGCTGACCTTCTCCCTGATTCGCCTGATCCCCGGTGACCCGGTGGAAGTGATGATGGGTGAACGCCGCGTCGACCCTGTCATGCACGCCGAAGCGCTGGAGCGCCTGGGCCTGAACAAGCCGCTCTATGAGCAGTACCTGAACTACATTGGCGACCTGGCCCAGGGCAACCTCGGCGAATCGCTGCGCACCCGCGAAAGCGTGTGGCACGAATTCCTCACCCTGTTCCCCGCCACTCTGGAACTGTCCCTGGCTGCCCTGCTGTTCGCCGGCACCCTGGGGCTGCTGGCCGGGGTGGTCGCTGCGCTCAAGCGCGGCTCGCTGTTCGACCATGGGGTAATGGGCATTTCGCTGGCCGGCTACTCCATGCCGATTTTCTGGTGGGGCCTGCTGCTGATCATGTTCTTCTCCGTGGGCCTGGGCTGGACCCCGGTATCCGGGCGCATCGACCTGCTCTACGACATCGAGCCGAAAACCGGTTTCATGCTGATCGACACCCTGCTCAGCGACGAAGAGGGTGCTTTTGTCGACGCCCTGCGCCACCTGATTCTGCCGGCCATTGTGCTGGGCACCATTCCCCTGGCGGTGATTGCGCGCATGACCCGTTCGGCGATGCTCGAAGTGCTGCGTGAAGACTATGTGCGCACCGCGCGGGCCAAAGGCCTGTCGCCGAGCCGGGTGATTTTTGTGCATGGCCTGCGCAATGCGCTGATTCCGGTGCTCACCGTGTTCGGCCTGCAGGTCGGTGCCTTGCTGGCCGGTGCCGTGCTGACCGAAACCATTTTCTCCTGGCCGGGCATCGGCAAATGGCTGATCGAGTCGATTGGCGCGCGTGACTACCCGGTGGTGCAGAACGGCATTCTGCTGATTGCCTGCCTGGTGATTCTGGTCAACTTCGTCGTGGATATCCTCTACGGCCTGGCCAACCCACGCATTCGCCATCAACGTTAAGGGAGGCCTGACTATGACAACTTCAACTTCCAGTCCGGCACCAGTGGCCGACCCGAGCACCCTGTATCCATCACCGCTGAAAGAATTCTGGCAGCACTTCGCCCGCAACAAGGGCGCGGTAGCCGGCCTGCTGTTTATGGCCCTGATCGTGTTTTGCGCGCTGTTCGCGCCCTGGGTTGCGCCCCATGACCCCAGCGAGCAGTTCCGCGATTTCCTGCTCACCCCGCCGTCCTGGCTGGCCGAAGGCAATAGCCAGTTTCTGCTGGGCACCGATGAGCTTGGTCGTGATCTGCTGTCGCGGCTGATTCACGGCGCGCGCCTGTCGCTGATGATCGGTTTGGCATCGGTGTTGATGTCGCTGATTCCGGGGGTTTTCCTCGGCCTGGTCGGTGGCTTTTTCCCGCGGATTCTCGGCCCGACCATCATGCGCGTGATGGACGTGATGCTGGCCCTGCCCTCCTTGCTGCTGGCGGTGGCGATTGTCGCCATCCTCGGCCCTGGGCTGATCAACACCGTGATCGCGATTGCCGTGGTGTCCTTGCCCTCCTATGTGCGCCTGACCCGCGCAGCGGTGATGGGCGAGCTCAACCGCGACTACGTAACAGCGGCCCGCCTGGCGGGTGCCGGGCTGTTCCGCCTGATGTTTATCACCGTGTTGCCCAACTGCATGGCACCGCTGATCGTGCAGGCGACCTTGAGTTTTTCCTCGGCCATTCTCGACGCGGCGGCCCTGGGTTTCCTTGGCCTGGGCGTGCAACCGCCGACGCCTGAGTGGGGCACCATGCTGGCTTCGGCGCGCGACTATATCGAGCGTGCCTGGTGGGTGGTGAGCCTGCCCGGCCTGACCATTCTGCTCAGCGTGCTGGCAATCAACCTGATGGGCGATGGGTTGCGCGATGCGCTCGACCCGAAACTCAAGAATGCCGTCTGAGGAGCCCGTCATGAGCCTGCTGAATATCAAGAACCTGAGCGTGCGCTTCGGCGACGCCAACGCAGTACCGGTGGTCGACGGCCTCGACCTGAACGTGAACAAGGGCGAAGTGCTGGCGATTGTCGGCGAGTCCGGTTCCGGCAAGTCGGTGACCATGATGGCCCTGATGGGCCTGATCGACGCTCCCGGCATCATCAAGGCCGACGCCCTGAGCTTTGACGGCCACGATATGTTGAAGCTCAAGGGCCGCCAGCGCCGCAAGATCGTCGGCAAGGACCTGGCAATGGTTTTCCAGGACCCGATGACCGCGCTGAACCCCAGCTACACCGTGGGTTTCCAGATTGAAGAAGTGATTCGCCAGCACCTCGGCCTGTCGGGCAAAGCCGCCCGTCAACGTGCGCTGGAACTGCTCGAACGGGTGGAAATTCCCGGCGCTGCCAGCCGCTTGAACGCCTACCCGCACCAGCTCTCCGGCGGCATGAGCCAACGGGTGGCGATTGCCATGGCGATTGCCGGCGAACCGAAACTGCTGATCGCCGACGAGCCGACCACCGCGCTGGATGTGACCATTCAGGCGCAGATCATGGACCTGCTGCTGAACCTGCAACGGGACCAGGACATGGCCCTGGTGCTGATCACCCACGACCTCGCCGTGGTGGCCGAAACCGCCAATCGGGTGTGCGTGATGTACGCCGGCCAGGCGGTGGAAGTGGGTCAGGTGCCGGCGCTGTTCGATGCCCCGGCGCATCCCTACACCGAAGCGCTGCTGGCAGCGATTCCCGAGCACAGCCAGGGCGCCAAACGCCTGGCCACCCTGCCCGGTATCGTGCCCGGTCGCTACGACCGGCCGCAGGGTTGCCTGCTCTCGCCACGCTGCCCCTATGTGCAGCAGAAGTGCCGCGATGTGCGCCCGAGCCTCGACCCCAGTGCCCTCGGTGAAGTGCGCTGTTTCTTCCCGCTGAACCAGCCCAGCCACGCCAACCAGGAGCCAGCACGATGAGCGTAGTACTGACTGCTCGTGACCTGACCCGTCACTACGAGGTATCCCGCGGCCTGTTCAAAGCGCACGCCACGGTGCGCGCATTGAACGGCGTGTCGTTCGAACTGCAAGCAGGCAAGACCCTGGCGGTGGTGGGCGAATCCGGCTGTGGCAAATCGACCCTGGCGCGCGCTCTGACCCTGATCGAAGAACCCTCCTCCGGCTCGCT
Organism: Pseudomonas sp. TE3786; assembly: GCF_054057335.1. NCBI lineage: Bacteria > Pseudomonadati > Pseudomonadota > Gammaproteobacteria > Pseudomonadales > Pseudomonadaceae > Pseudomonas > Pseudomonas sp. TE3786. The sequence continues at coordinate 20,002 of NZ_JBSRZF010000022.1, read as the reverse complement.
GCAGATTGGCGGCCAGGAAGTGACCGGTGCCAGCAAGGCCGAACGCAAACAGCTGCGTCGCGATGTGCAGATGGTGTTCCAGAGCCCCTATGCCTCGCTCAATCCGCGGCAGAAGATCGGTGACCAACTGGCCGAGCCGCTGCTGATCAACACCAACCTGTCGCGCAGCGAGCGCCGCGAAAAAGTGCAGGCGATGATGCAGCAGGTGGGCCTGCGGCCTGAGCACTACCAGCGCTACCCGCATATGTTTTCCGGCGGGCAGCGCCAGCGTATCGCCCTGGCCCGGGCGATGATGCTCAACCCGAAAGTGCTGGTGGCGGACGAACCGACCTCGGCGCTGGACGTGTCGATCCAGGCCCAGGTGCTCAACCTGTTTATGGATTTGCAGGCCGAGTTCAACACCGCCTATGTGTTTATCTCCCACAACCTGGCGGTGGTGCAGCATGTGGCCGATGACGTATTGGTGATGTACCTCGGCCGGCCGGCGGAGATGGGGCCGAAAGAGAAGATCTACGCCAAGCCGCTGCACCCTTATACCCAGGCGCTGCTGTCGGCGACCCCGACCATTCACCCGGACCCGGACAAGCCGAAGATCAAGATTGTGGGTGAGTTGCCTAACCCGCTGAACCCGCCGAGTGGCTGCGCCTTCCACAAGCGCTGCCCGCATGCCACCGAGCGCTGCGCCAGCGAGGAACCGCAACTGCGGGTACTGGATGAGCGGCAGGTGGCTTGTCACCATGCTGAGGTGATAAACGGGTTGTAGAACGCATCGCGGCTAAAGCCACTCCTACGAGACCATACGATTCCGTAGGAGCGGCCGCTCCGGTCAGCCGCGATTCCTGCAAAAGCAATTTCAAGATCAAACGCATCGCGGCTAAAGCCCCTCCCACATGGCGCTACGATTCCTGTGGGAGGGGCTTTAGCCGCGATGTTTTTAGCGGATGCCGAGATTAATAAACATCCCGCCGATACCGCCCTTCCTCGGTCAATTGCACCACTGCCTCATCCCCCAGCACCTGGCGCAACACCTGGTCCACGCCTTCGGCCATGCCTTGCAGACTGCCGCAGACGTAAACCGCCGCCCCCTCTTCCAGCCACACCTTAAGCTCATCAGCCGCCGCCAATAGACGATGCTGCACATAGACTTTCTCCGCCTGGTCACGGGAAAACGCCAGGTCCAAACGCGCCAGCTGACCGCCGTCCAGCCAGCCTTGCAGCTCGCTCTGACAGAAGAAGTCATGCTCGGCATTGCGCTCGCCAAACAGCAGCCAGTTACGCGTGAAACCTTGGCCGATCTGCGCTTTCAGCAGGCTGCGCAAGCCAGCCAGACCGGTGCCGTTACCCAGCAGAATCAGCGGACGGGGTTCGCTCGGCAGGTGGAAGCTGCTGTTACGGCGCAGGCGCAGGCTGATGCCCTCGCCTATCCGGGCATGCATGCACAGCCAGCCCGAGCCGAGGCCGAAGCTGCCGTCGGGGTGGGTCTCGACCCGCACCAGCAGTTGCAGCGCGCCATCTTCCATTAGCGAAGCAATCGAGTATTCGCGGACAGTCACGGGCACCAGCGCATCCACCAGCGCCTGGGCATGCAAGCCCACCAGGTGGCCGCGGCTATGGGGCAACTGCCGGCTGGCCAGGGCCTGGGCCAGGCTTTCGCGCAAGCCGGCGATTTCCACCTGGGTGTCGGCGGCAATGCCCAGGCCCGCGAGAAAGGTGTCCACGGCTGCCGCGCTATTGCGTGGCATCACTTCCACCAGGTCACCGGCCGACCACTGTTGGCTGGTATCCGGCGGCGTCAGATCAAGCAGATAAGTCGGCGAACCGGCGCTGCCCGGATTGAGCAGCTCGCGCCGGCTCAGGGTCCAGTTGCCGAAGGTCGGTGCCTGCCAGGCCTGCGGTGCGGTACTGCCGGACAACTGCGCCAACTGCTGCTGCCAGTGTTGCAGGGCGGCGCTGTCGCCGTTGTCGACTTCCACGGTGGCAAATAGATGACTGCCGCCTTCGCGGTTCAACCAGGCTTGCAGGCGGTGGGCGAAGCCGCAGAAGTGTTGGTACTGACGATCCCCCAGGGCCAGCACGGCGTATTTCAGCTCGCTCAGGCCGAGGTCCTGGCCGAGCAGTTTGCGTTCAAAACCGCGGGCGCTGTCCGGCGCTTCGCCGTCACCAAAGGTGCTGACCACAAACAGCGCGTTGCGCGTTTCGCGCAGCTGTTGCGGGCTCAGACTGGCCAGCGACTGCACGTTCACCGCCTGGCCGGCGGCCTGCAGTTGCCCGGCGCTTTGCCAGGCCAGTTGCTCGGCAAAACCGCTCTGACTGGCGAAGCCGATCAGCCAGCTGTCGCCGCTGGCATCAGCCGCACTGACGTTGCCACGGGCCGCACGCACCTGGCGTTTCTTGCGGCGACGGTCGAGGTACAACAGCCAGCCGGTGATAAAGAACAGTGGCATGGTCAGGCCGGCAGCGGTGATCAGAATGCGCCCGGTCAGGCCGAAGTAACTGCCAACGTGCAGGGCGTAGATGCTAGTCAGCAGTTGCTGGCCCAGCGGCTGGTCGGTGTACAGCGTATGGCGGCGTACCTGGCCGGTTTGGGCGTCGATCTGGATTTCATTCATCGCCCGTTCGTGGGCAGCGTCATCCAACAGATAAACCACCTGCACCGGTTGCTTGGCATCCTGCGGCGGGCGGATGTTGTACATCGCCAGCGTCGGGCCGGCGGTCTGGGTGATGCTGGTCCATAGCGCGTCGTAGTTGATCGGCACCGGCGCTGCCGCCTGCGGTGGCGGGCCTCTGCGCTCGCCACGACCGCCTTCACCGCGACCACCGCCGGGCTTGGCACCTCGTTCGCCTGCCGGGGCGCTGCCCAACAAGGCGTAGGCACCCTGGTTAAACCACTGGTACGACCAGGTCAGGCCGGTGAGCGAGGCCATCAGGTAAAACACCAGGCACCAGGTGCCGGCCACGGCGTGCAAATCCCAGTTGAAGGCGCGGCCTTTCTTGGCCCAGTCGAAGGTCAACCAGGTACGCCAGCTCAAGGCATTGCGCGGCCAGCGCAGGTACAGGCCGGACAGGCAGAAAAACAGCAGCATCAGGGTGCAGGCGCCGGTGATGTTTTTGCCGAACTCGCCCATCGCCAGAAAGCGGTGCAGCTGGAACATCAGGTCAAAGAAGGCTTTGCCGGAGGGCTCGCCCAGCAGTTCGCCGGTGTAGGGGTCGAAGTAGCGCGAAGGTCCGCGGCGCTCGCCCGGCTTGGGCACAAAGAACACCTGAGCGGCGTGGTTGTCGTTGGTAAACACCCGCAAGCCGGAAACTTGCATGCCCGCTGCGGCCTGGATTTTCTCCACCAATTGCGCCGGCGGCAGCACGCCGCTTTCACGCACCTGCACTTGCAGAACGTCGGGATTCAGCGCGGTGGAAATTTCATCTTGAAACGAATACAGCGCACCAGTGATGCCCATCAGGGACAGCACCAGACCGCCGGTGATACCGAAGAACCAATGCAGTTGAAATAAACCGTTTTTAAACACACCAACCTCATCTGAACCGACGCCCTGGAGCGCTGCATATCGTTAATAGCGGCGAATACTATTTGAGAATAGCTAGCAACTGCGCAACCTTTACCTATCGTTTACCAACACGTTGGTCGCCCCCGTTCGCTCACCTGACAAAAAAGCCCCGAGCGACCAATCGCTCAGGGCTTGCGCAGCGGCGGATGCAACGCCGCTGGTTGGCTCGGTCAAGGTTGTGGGTAGGGCAAATACCCCTTCGGTGTATCCGCCGATTCACCGATCGCGGGTGAACCACGGCGGATATCCGTTGCACGGATATTCGCCCTACGGCTCGCATTAGAAGTGGAAATTGGTGCTGAGCAACGCGGTTCGGCCGGCAGCTACGTGAGCCATGTGCGTCGAGTACACCTGATCGTAATAACGCTCGTCCGTCAGGTTCTGCACGTTCAGTTGCAGGTCGAGGTTCTTGCTCACCACGTACTTGGCCATGGCGTCGTAGCGCCAGTAGTCCGGTACTTGCACGGTGTTGGCCGTGTTACCGAAGCGCGAGTCGACGTAGTAGGCACCAGCGCCCAGGGTTAGCTTTGGCAGCACCTGGTAGGTGGTCCAGAAGCTGGCACTGTTTTCCGGCACGCTGGGGATATCGTTGCCGTCATACAGGCCTTTCACATACACGGCCGGGGCGCCACGGCCAGCGGTGTTGATGACACCACCATCGACAATCTCACCGTCCAGATAGGTGTAGTTGGCGAACACCTGCCATTTCTCGGTGATCTTGCCGCTGACACCCAGTTCAAAACCGTCCACACGGGTTTCACCGATGTTCTGCGTCAGGCCGTCTTCGTCACTCACGCGGGCATTGGTTTTTTCGGTGCGGAATACAGCAGCATTCACACCCAGGCGCTCATCGAAGAAGTCCCACTTGGTGCCCACTTCGTAGTTACGGTTGCGCTCTGGTTCCAACGCCTGAGTACCCACGGCAATAGCGTCGGTACCTTCGCCGCTGGTTTCACCGACCGGGTTGCTGGAGGTCGACCAGGCCACGTAGATGCTGCCGTTAGGCAACGGATTGAAGACCAGGCCCAACTGATAGTTCCAGAAGTGCGAGTTGTTTTCGTTGTCGAACGACCCACTGACCACGTTGGTAGCACTGGCGGTCAGGCCCTGCGACTCGGTCTGGTAGTCGTCGTAGCGCAGGCCGGCGTTCAGCGACCACTGCTCGTTGAACTTCAGGGTGTCGAACACATACGCCGACAGGGTCTTGCTGTCGGTGTCGGTGTAGGCCTTGCTGTCGGCAATGGTGCCGGTGAAGGTGTCGTTGTAGTTCGGGTCAGCCAGGCTGGTGCAGTCGTGGGAGTTCAAGCCCGCGGCGTTACAGGTAGTGCCGGCAACGCCCGGAGTCACGAAGTAGTTGCGGTTATGCACACCTTCCTTGCTGAACTCGACGCCGGTATTGAGCGAGTGCTCGATAAAACCGGTGTCGAAACGGGCGCTCAGGTCGGTCTGGTTGATCAGGCCTTCGGAGGTCGAGTTGCGGCTTTTTGCCGAGCGCGATACGTAACCACGATCGACGTTGCCACGGGAGTCATCGGGGTTGGTGGCGATGTAGTCGAGGGTGGTGCGCACGATGCGCGACGAGTTCGACAGGGTGATGTTGTCGTTCAGGTCGTGCTCGATTTTGAATGTGCCGGTATCGGTGCTGCTGTCGCGGTAATCGCGCGAGCTGAAACCGTAGAACTTGTCCTTGTTGCCTGCCGGTGTACGCACGCCGTCAGAGCCAACAGCACTTTGCAGTGGGTTACCGAGGTCCGGGGTGTCTTCGCCTTCGACGTGATAGTAGGAAAGCGTGGCGCGAGTGGGCGTGTTGAAGCCGAAGGTCACGGTCGGGGCCACGCCCCAACGGCTGACATCGGCACCGGCACGGCCGGCGACATTGGCGTCGTGTTGCATCAGGTTGATGCGCGCGGCGATGTTGTCGGTAAGTACGCGGTTGACGTCCAGGGTGTAGCGACGGGTCTGGTCGGAACCGTAGGTGAAGCCGGCGTCAGCGAAGTCCTGCTGCTTGGCGGACTTGCTGATCAGGTTGAGGCTGCCACCGGTGGAACCGGCACCGGTAAAGGCCGAGCCCGGACCTTTGCTGACTTCGACCTGTTCGAGGTTGAACACTTCGCGGGTTTGCGACGCGACGTCACGCAGACCATCGATAAACACATCGCTCTCGGCGTTGAAGCCGCGAATGATCGGGCGATCGCCAGCCGGGTTACCGCCTTCACCGGCACCAAAGGTGATCCCGGAGGTGGTGCGCAATGCATCGGCGAGGGAAAGGGAACCGGTGTCCTTGATCACCTGGTCGCTGATCACAGTGACGCTTTTCGGCGTTTCACGCAGCGGTGCGGTGTACTTTTTCGACGCCGATTCGTCGACCTTGTAGCTGTCCGGCTGGTCCTGCTCGCCGACCACTTTGGTGGTCTCCAGCGTGAGGGCCTCGGCGGCGTGGGCCAGGGGTGCGGCAGACATCGCCACCCCCACAGCAGTAGCCAGCAGACGTGGTGAAAAAACGGTCGATTCTGTGGACGTGGCAGACATGCGGTTTCCCTCCCCAGGAATGGCAAAGGCCGCGGAATTTAGAGCAACAGCTATTCGTTAGCAATTGTTAATAATTCGCATGTAGCAATATTTACACAATCCTTACACTTTATAAAAACACTTGAAACGCCCGCGCCATGGGGCTTTAAAGCTGTTGCAAGCATGCTAAGCAACGAATTATCATTTGCGACTTATTTTCAAATACTGATGGTTTGGCCATGCTTCTGCACATTCCAGGCGTCTTCAACCGCGACGAGGTCGGGCAAATTCGCGCCGCCCTCGAACAGGCGCAATGGGCTGACGGCAAGGTCACCGCCGGCTACCAATCGGCCAAAGCCAAACACAATCTGCAGCTGCCGGAAGACCACCCGCTGGTCCGCGAAATCAGTACAGAAATGCTCACTCGGCTGTGGCAGAACCCGCTGTTTATGTCGGCGGCATTGCCGCACAAAGTCTTCCCGCCGTTGTTCAACTGCTACACCGGCGGCGGCTCATTCGACTTCCATATCGACAACGCCATTCGCCAGGTGAAGAACAGCGCTGAGCGGGTACGCACCGATCTGTCCGCCACCCTGTTCTTCAGCGATCCCGATGAATACGACGGCGGCGAGCTGGTGATACAGGACACCTACGGCAACCAACGGGTAAAACTGCCCGCCGGCGATATGGTGCTGTACCCCGGCAGCAGCTTGCACAAGGTCGAAGCCGTGACCCGGGGTGCCCGTTTCGCCTCGTTCTTCTGGACCCAGAGCCTGGTACGTGAAGACAGCCAGCGTGCGCTGCTGTTCGAGATGGACCAAGCGATTCAGCACCTGACCCGGGACGTGCCAGACCACCCTGCCCTGCTGCAACTGACCGGTAACTACCACAACCTGCTGCGCCGCTGGGCGGACGTCTGACGTGACCAAGGCCCTGCTACGCCGCGAACAACAGTTGACTGGCGACGACCTCGCCAAGCTGCTCGAAGGCGACCCCGGCCAGGCCGCCCACGCTATTCTCAGCGCGGCCAGAGACGGCCTGCTGGAAGCGCAAACCCTGCTCGGCCAGTTACTGCTCGAAGGCCGAGGTATTCAGCGCGACCCGGCGCTGGCACGCACCTGGTTTCAGATTGCCGCCCGCCAGGGGCACGCCATGGCCCATAACATGCTCGGGCGCTGCCTGGACCAGGGCTGGGGCGGCGAGACCGACATCGCGCAAGCCGCCGAGCACTATCGACAGGCCGCGGAAGGCGGCTCGGATTGGGGTCAGTACAACCTGGCCAACCTACTGGCCACAGGGCGCGGGCTGCCGTGCGATCCACTCCAGGCTTTCGCCCTGTATATGCGCGCTGCCGAACAGGGGCACGCCAAGTCGATGAACCTGGTGGGACGTTTCTACGAAGAAGGCCAGGTGGTACGGCGCGATCTGCCGCAGGCCCATGCCTGGTATCGCCGCTCAGCCGAGGCCGGCGATTTCCGTGGGCAGTTCAGCCACGCCGCCGTGCTAGCTGAGCAAGGCCAGCTCGATGCCGCGTTGAGCTGGCTGCAACGGGCCCTGCAACTGGGCAACCTGAACTTCCTGCGGGTGGCCCGTGAATCGCTGCTGCAATCCCCCCACAGCAGCATTCGGGCCGAGGCCCGCGCGTACTTCCGCCGTGCCGCAGAACTGGGCGAGGACAGTGACCGCGAGCGTTATGCCAGCGTTGCGTAACGCATAAAAAAGGCTGCCCAGGGGCAGCCTTTTTTAATGGCGAAACCGTTACGGCTTGTGCGCCCGCGAGAGGAACTCGTGGGATTGCATTTCCAGCAAACGGCTCAGGGTGCGCTGGAACTCGAAGTTCAAGCGGCCACCGGTGTACAGGTCTTTCAGCTCCACGGCAGCGGAGATGATCAGCTTGACGTTGCGGTCGTAGAACTCGTCCACCAGGTTGATAAAGCGCCGCGCCAGGTCGTCTTCGTTGACGCCCATCTGCTCGACGTTGGAGATCAGGATGGCGTGGAAAATCTTCGCCAGCTCGATGTAGTCGTTCTGGCTACGCGGGCCGTCACACAGCTCGCGGAACTCGAACCAGGCCACGTCGTCGCACACTTTACGCGCGGTGATGCCGCGGTTCTCGATCATCAGCACTTCGTTGACCTGCGCTTGCACGCAATCCGGTACCAGGCTGACAAAGCTCTTGTTCAGGCTGACTTCCGCGCCTTCGTTGAGCGGCCAGTAGTACAGCTCGGCTTGCTCAAGGGCACGCAGGCGGTAATCGACGCCGCTGTCGACGTTGACGATGGTGGTGTGCTGTTTGAGCAACTCGATGGCGGGCAGGAAGCGCGCACGTTGCAGGCCGTCTTTGTACAGGCCGTCGGGGACGATGTTGGAGGTGGACACCAGGCTGACGCCGTTCTTGAACAGCTCTTCCAGCAAGGTCGCCAAGATCATCGCGTCGGTAATATCGGAGACGAAGAATTCGTCGAAGCAGATCACCCGGGTTTCGGCCGCATACCGCTTGGCGATGGCTTGCAGCGGGTTTTTCTCGCCGCTCAGGGTGGTCAGGTCTTCGTGCACACGCTTCATGAAACGGTGGAAGTGGGTGCGGGTCTTTTCCTTGAATGGCAGGGCTTCGAAGAAGGTGTCCACCAGGTAAGTCTTGCCGCGACCCACGCCGCCCCAGAAGTACAGACCCTTGACCGGGTCCTGGTTCTTTTTGCCCAGCAGTTTGCCAAACAGGCCCGGCTTGTTATCGCCGGCGGCAATCAGGTCGTCGTAAAGGCGCTGCAGATGGCGCACCGCAGTTTCCTGCGCGGCGTCATGGAAGAAGTCGGGACGTTTGAGGTCCGCCTGGTATCGCTCGAGGGGCGTCATCGCGTAATGCTCTCAACTATTTACTGGCTCGCGACCGGCCAAGTAGTGGGTATCGCGAGGCATGTGATGGGCAGGTAACGAGTAAACAGTACCCAGGGTCTGCGTCTTGCCGACGTGCTACGGCGCAGTTGCGCGTGCATGTGGAGGGTCTGGAACGCCCCAGACAGCAAAAACGGGGTCGTCACTTTAGCGGCGACCCCGTTGCTTGGCAATCGGCCAGCACTGCTGACCGATCGACACACTCACTCTGGCTGGGCTGCCAGAGCCTCTCGCAGTTGCTGAACTGCCTGCTCGCAGGCGGCGGCATCGGCAAACTGCGGGCTGTCGCCGACGGCTTGGTCATCCAGCCAGACGGCAAAAGCACTGCCTTCAACCCGCACATCCAGCGCGCTGCCATCCTGCAGGCGCTTACTTATCTGGCCAGCGGTTTTGCCATCGGCGAAGTTTTTCGACAGCAGCAATTGCTCGCCATCGGCGGCCAGCAGACGGAAGCGGAAGCTGCCATCGTCTTCGCGGAAGCTGACAAAACGCGCGCCTTTGGCGGCCTTTTTCTTGGTGTTCTGGGTGCTTTGCAGGTCGCTGCGGAACGAGCGCAGGCCCACGGCCTCACGCAGCTCGCCGAGGAATGGCGTGGCGATCTTGCGCGCCTTGGCGGCCCCGGTGAGCAGAATATCTTCGAGGTCGGCCGGGCGCTCGATCAGGCCGTGGTAACGCTCGCGCGCCTCGCCCAGTTCGTTGTCGAGCAGCTCGAACAGGCGCTGCTTGGCTTCACCCCAGGCCAGACCGGCGAGCAGATCGGCGCGAAATTCAGCCTGCTGCTCGGCCGTGGAGAAGGCTTGGTAGAGGGTAAACAGGTGCGAGTTGTCCGGGTCTTTGGCTTCGCCGGGGGCGCGGGAATCAGTAACGATGCTGGAAACCGCCGCCTTCAACTGCTTGGGGCTGCTGAACAACGGAATGGTGTTGTCGTAGCTTTTCGACATCTTGCGGCCATCCAGGCCCGGCAAGGTGGCGACGCTTTCTTCGATCAGCGCCTGGGGCATAACGAAGAACTCTTTGCCGTTGCCGAACAGGTGGTTAAAGCGCTGGCCGATGTCGCGGGCCATTTCCACATGCTGGATCTGGTCGCGCCCGACCGGCACCTGGTGGGCGTTGAACATCAGAATGTCTGCCGCCATCAGCACCGGGTAGCTGAACAGGCCCATGGTCACGCCGGCGTCCGGGTCTTCACCCTGCTCGACGTTTTTATCCACAGAGGCCTTGTAGGCGTGGGCGCGGTTAAGCAGGCCCTTGGCCGCCACGCAGGTGAGCAGCCAGGTGAGTTCGGTGATTTCCGGGATGTCGGACTGGCGGTAAAAGGTCACCCGGTCGGTATCCAGGCCGGAGGCCAGCCAGGTGGCGGCGATTTCCAGACGCGAACGCTGAATGCGCAGCGGGTCATCGCATTTGATCAGCGCGTGGTAGTCGGCCAGGAAATAGAACGAGTCGGCGTCCGCGGCGCGGCTGGCGACGATAGCCGGGCGGATGGCGCCGGCGTAGTTGCCCAGGTGCGGGGTGCCGGTGGTAGTGATGCCGGTCAGGATACGAGTGGTCATTGGCATTCGCTTAATAAGTCAGTTCGACAGACGCGGCAGCAGCAGGTCTTTGAGCTCCGTGAGCTTGCCGTGAAAAAAGTGCCCGCATTCTGCCACTTTCAGCAGCTCGTGGGCACGTTCGAGGTTGGCCGACCAGGCGAAAACTGTGTCCGGGGCGATGACCTCGTCCTGCTCGGGCTGAATCAGGGTCAGGGCACCGTGCTGGGCAATCGGGTTCTGCTCGTTCAGACGGCTGACGGCGGGGGCGACCATAAACAGCCGCTCGATTGCTACGCCGCGGGCTTCCAGGCGACCGCTGAGGCTGGCGGCGACAAAACCACCGAAGGAAAAGCCAAACAGGTTCAGCGGCAGATCCGGTTGTTCGGCAAGCAACCAATTGGCCACTGCTTCGGCGTCATCCACTTCGCCGCTGACCATCTCGCTGGCCCCGGCACTGGCCCCGACACCGCGGTAGTTGAAGCGCAACGTGGCATAGCCGGCATCGCGGGCGGTGCGCTGCAAGGTGGAAACCACCTTATTGAGCATGGTTCCGCCCTGCACCGGGTTCGGATGGCAGATCAACGCCAGGCCGCGGGCTTCAGGGAGGTCGAGGTAGAGGGCTTCGAGTTGGCCGGTAGGCCCGTCAATAAACAGGGAGACTTCGCGAGCTGACAACGGGGAACTCCGTGACCCGGCAAGGGGTCGACACGTCTTGGATAAGATCTTGCGAGCGCCGAACTGCCGACACTCGCCCTTCGAGGCTGCGCCGCGCTATACAGCGCCGGTATGAGCCGTTAACGTAAAGCAAAGCCGTTTATAGAGGAAGGACTCGTGGAACAGACGCTATTGGCCTGGTTACTCCCGGCACTCGCCCTGCTCGCTGGCATCACCATCGGTTTTCTGGTGGCCCGCCTGGTTCCCAGCGCCGCACCGAGCCGCACGCAACGGCAACTGGATGAAATCCAGGAACGCTTCGATAGCTATCAGAGCGAAGTTGTCACCCATTTCAACACCACCGCCAGCCTGGTGAAAAAGCTCACCCAGAGCTACCAGGAAGTGCAGGAACACCTCTCCGAAGGTGCCAACCGCCTGGCCCTCGACGAACTCACCCGCCAGCGTTTGCTGGCCGCACTGCACGACGAAAAACCCGGCACCCGCGAGCGCCTGACGCCTCCACGGGATTCCGAAGTGCCGCGCGACTACGCACCGAAAAGTGCCGATGCGCCGGGGATGCTGGATGCCACTTTTGGCTTGAAGAAGCCGCCGGTCGGCGACACCTCGCCGCGTTAAACCGCAGCCAACAAAAAGCCCCGCCGATGCGGGGCTTTTTTATGTTCGGCGTTTGCAGAATCGCGGCTTAAGCCGCTCCTACAGGGGATCGAGTTTCCCGTAGGAGCGGCTTCAGCCGCGAAGCTTTTAGATAGCCCCGCGACTGCGCAACAGCTCCAGCACCAGCTTCACGCCCTCTTCCACTGACACGCTCTGGGTGTCGACCACCAGGTCGGCATTCAGCGGAATGTCATACGGGAAGGACTCGCCCGGAATGTTGTCGCCACCGGCTGCGTACAGGCCTTGCGGGTCACGCTCGGCGCAGACCTGCGGAGAGGCCTGCACATACACCGTTAGCAGACGCTGGTTGCCGATCAGCGCCTTGGCCTGTTCGCGACCTTCTGCATCCGGCGCAACAAAGGCGGCCAGGGTGATCAAGCCGGCTTCGTTGAACTGACGCGCCACATGGGCGGCACGACGCCAGTTCTCGGTACGCCCGGCGCGGTCTTGCGGCAGACCTTTGTTCAGGTCGTGACGCAGGTTCTGGCCATCCAGTACATAAACGGCGCGGCCCATATCGAACAGCTTGCGCTCCACGGCATAGGCCAGGGTGCTCTTGCCTGCGCCCGACAAACCGCTGAACAGCACGGTGGCCGGCTGCTGGCCGAAGCGCGCAGCACGCTCTTCGGTAGCCACGTGGGCCAGCTTGCCGTGCACACCACCACCCGGAACGCCAACCGGCGCAGCGATGATCATGCCGGCGCCGACGGTGCCATTGGTAAGACGGTCGACGATGATAAACGAACCGGTGGTGCGGTTACGCTCGTAGCCGTCCAGGGCGATGGAGGCGTCCAGGCTGACCTTGACCTTGGCGATCTCGTTCAGTTGCAGGCTGCTCGCCGCGCCTTCTTCCAGGGTGTTTACATCGACCTTGTGGACGATGCTGGCAATCGAACCCGGCACATAGCTGGTGGCGCGTTTGATGTCGTATTTCTTGCCCGGCAGCATCGGCTCTTCGGCCATCCATACCAGCATGGCTTCGAAGCTGTCGGTCACCTGCGGCTGGCTGTCGGCATGCACCAGCAGGTCGCCACGGGAGATATCGATTTCGTCTTCCATGGTCAGGGTAATGGCCTGACCCGGGCCTGCGCTTTCCAGCTCGCCTTCGAAGGTGACGATGGATTTAACCCGGCTGCTCTTGCCCGACGGCAGCACCACGACTTCGTCGCCTTTGTGCACGATGCCGCTGGCCAGGGTGCCGGCAAACCCACGGAAGTTCAGGTTCGGACGGTTAACGTACTGCACCGGGAAACGCATGTCGGTGAAGTTGCGGTCGGCGGAAATCTCTACGCTTTCGAGGATTTCCATCAGGGTCTGGCCGCTGTACCACGGCGAACGGTCGCTGTGGTTGACCACGTTGTCGCCCTTCAAGGCCGACATCGGTACGAAGTGGATCGAGGTCGGTTTCAGCGAAACCTTCTCGGCGAACTCTAAATAGTCGGCCTTGATCGACTCGAACACGCCTTCGTCGAACCCTTTGAGGTCCATCTTGTTGATGGCGACGACGATATGTTTGATGCCCAGCAGGGACGCGATATAGCTGTGGCGACGGGTCTGGGTCTGCACGCCGTAACGGGCGTCGACCAGAATGATCGCCAGGTCACAGGTGGAGGCACCGGTGGCCATATTGCGGGTGTACTGCTCATGGCCGGGGGTGTCGGCAATGATGAATTTGCGCTTGGCGGTGGAGAAGTAGCGGTACGCCACGTCGATGGTGATGCCTTGCTCGCGCTCGGCTTGCAGGCCGTCTACCAGCAGCGCCAGGTCGATGTCTTCACCGGTGGTGCCGACTTTTTTCGAGTCGCGGGTGATGGCTTCGAGGTGGTCTTCGTAGATCATTTTCGAGTCGTGCAGCAGGCGCCCGATCAGGGTGCTCTTGCCGTCATCGACGTTGCCGCAGGTGAGGAAGCGCAGCATTTCCTTGCGTTCGTGCTGGGCCAGGTAAGCGAGGATGTCCTCGCTGATCAACTCGGATTGGTGCGACATATTAAAAGTACCCCTGACGTTTCTTGTCTTCCATCGAACCGGCCTGGTCATGGTCGATAACGCGACCCTGACGCTCGGAGGTTCTGGTCAGGAGCATTTCCTGAATGATGTCGGTCAAGCTGGTGGCGGTGGATTCCACCGCGCCAGTCAGTGGGTAGCAGCCGAGGGTACGGAAACGCACCATCTTCTTGTGAATGCTGGCTTTCTGTTCAGGCGACAGATGCTCAAGGATGCGCTCGTCGTCGATCATGATCAGCGTGCCGTTCATTTCGATCACGTCGCGCTCGGCGGCGAAATACAACGGAACAATCGGGATGCCTTCGAGGTAGATGTACTGCCAGATATCCAGCTCGGTCCAGTTGGAGAGCGGAAACACGCGGATCGACTCGCCCTTGTTGACCTTGCCGTTGTACACGTTCCACAACTCGGGGCGCTGGTTCTTGGGGTCCCAGCGGTGCTTGCTGTCGCGGAACGAATACACGCGCTCTTTGGCGCGGGACTTTTCTTCGTCACGGCGCGCGCCACCGAAGGCAGCGTCGAAGCCATGCTTGTCGAGCGCCTGCTTGAGGCCCTCGGTTTTCATGATGTCGGTGTGTTTGGCGCTGCCGTGGGTAAACGGGTTGATGTTCTGCGCCACGCCGTCCGGGTTCACGTGAGTGATCAGGTCCAGGCCCAGGTCCGCCACCATCTTGTCGCGGAACGAATACATCTCCTGGAATTTCCAGCGGGTATCCACATGCATGACCGGAAACGGCAGCTTGCCGGGGAAAAACGCTTTGCGGGCAAGGTGCAGCATGACCGCGGAATCTTTACCGATGGAGTACAGCATCACCGGATTATCGAACTCGGCGGCGACCTCGCGGATGATGTGGATGCTTTCCGCCTCCAACTGTTTCAGATGCGTCAATTTATCGAGCATGGCTACTCACGGCTTTCTCACGAGGAGAGCGTTATTGGACGGCCTACGGGCCGTGGACGAGGGCGGCACTTTAGCACAGCACTCTATTCTATTCAGGCAGCTACTTAGACCTAAACGATCTAGTCATATGCCCACTAAACAGGGCCGCTACACCGGGTTAGGACAGTCAATAAACAGGTGCTCCAGCGCGAAGCGTTTGGCCAGATAGTCACCCAGCGCCTGCACGCCGTAACGCTCGGTGGCGTGGTGGCCGGCGGCGATAAAGCTGATGTCGTTTTCCCGTGCGCTGTGCACGGTTTGCTCGGAGGCTTCGCCGGTCAGATAGAGATCGACACCGGCGGCAATGGCCTGGTCGATATAGCCCTGGCCGCCACCGGTGCACCAGCCGATGCGGCGAATCATCTGCGAGCCTTCGACCAATAGCGGCTCACGGTTGAGCACTTCCTGCACCCGACGGGCGAAGTCACGGGCACTCATAGGTTCGTCGAGCGAGCCGACCAGGCCGACCACTTTGGCGTTGTCCGGGTCCAGCGGGCCTTCGACGGTAATGCCCAATTGCTCGGCCAGCTGCACGTTGTTGCCGACCTGCGGGTGCAGGTCCAGCGGCAAGTGGTAGGCGAGCAAACTGATGTCATTGTTCAGCAGGGTTTTCAGCCGACGCTGCTTCATGCCGACCACGCAGGGGTTTTCGCCTTTCCAGAAATAGCCGTGGTGCACCAGCACCACATCGGCATCCGCCTCGACCGCAGCATCCAGCAGCGCCTGGCTGGCGGTCACGCCGCTGACGATCCGCCGCACCTGCGGCCGGCCTTCCACTTGCAGGCCGTTGGGGCAGTAATCGGCGATGCGCGCCGCACCGAGAAAACGCTCGGCTTCTTCCAGCAAGGTGCTCAGCGCAATCGCCATGACATTTACTCTCCCGTACAAATCTAAGCTGCTTTTTATTGCCGCGACGGCCTCTATAATGGCCGCCACCTTAAGGGCCTGCCATGGCCCTCGCAACCCTCAGGATTTATCGATGTTCAAGGCTCTGCGTTATCTCGGCTGGCCGCTCCTGGTCGGCGTGCTGTTGGCGTTGCTGATTATCCAGTACTACCCGCAATGGGTCGGCCTGCCGCGCCAGGATGTGCATATGCAGCAAGCGCCGCAATATGGCATGGCGCAACAGGGGCCGGTGTCCTATGCGGACGCGGTAACCATCGCCGCCCCCGCCGTGGCCAACCTGTACACCACCAAGATTGTCAGCAAACCGGCCAACTCGCTGTTCGAAGACCCGCAGTTCCGCCGCTTCTTCGGCAATAACCTGCCCAAACAACGGCGCATGGAGTCCAGCCTGGGTTCGGCGGTGATCATGAGCCCTGAAGGCTATCTGCTGACCAACAACCACGTCACCGCCGGTGCCGACCAGATTGTGGTGGCGCTCAAGGACGGTCGCGAAACCCTGGCCCGGGTCATCGGCAGCGACCCGGAAACCGACCTGGCGGTATTGAAGATCGACCTCAAGGACCTGCCCTCCATCACCCTCGGCCGTTCCGACGCCATTGCCATCGGCGACGTGGCCCTGGCCATCGGCAACCCGTTTGGCGTCGGCCAGACCGTGACCATGGGCATTATCAGCGCCACCGGGCGCAACCAGTTGGGCCTTAACACCTACGAAGACTTTATTCAGACCGACGCGGCGATCAACCCTGGCAACTCCGGCGGCGCGCTGGTGGATGCCCACGGCAACCTGGTGGGCATCAATACCGCCATCCTGTCCAAGTCCAATGGCTCGCAGGGCATTGGTTTCGCCATCCCCACCAAGCTGGCGCTGGATGTGATGAAGGCGATCATCGAACACGGTCAGGTGATTCGTGGCTGGCTGGGGATTGAAGTGCAGCCGTTGACGCCGGAGCTGGCCGAATCATTCGGCCTGGAAGGCAAGCCGGGCATTGTGGTGGCCGGTATCTACCGCGACGGTCCGGCGCAAAAAGCCGGCCTGCAGCCGGGCGATCTGATTCTGAGCATCGATGGCGAGCCGGCCAGCGATGGTCGTCGTTCGATGAACCAGGTAGCCCGCGCCAAGCCGGGTGACAAGACCAGCATCGAAATCATGCGCAACGGCAAACCGATGGAATTGACTGCCGAGATCGGCCTGCGTCCGCCACCCGCGACCAACGATGCCACCGAATGAATGCCCCTGAAAGGCACCAATAAGGCGCCTTTTTTCTGCCTGCGATTTTTCCCAACACATACAGCGACAGATGACGCGTCCGGTTTCCCCTGATTAAAATGTTATGTTATTACATATTTTTCATCGGAACCCGGACATGAAGTCACCTGCCCTCGCCTCGCTTACTGCACTGACCTTTGGCCTGCTTGGCGCGCCTGCATCTGCGGCGAATCAACCCTTGGAAATGGAAGAAATCAGCATCACCGCCGAACACGCCGATGAACGCGCAGACGGCCCGGTTCGCGGCTATCGCGCCACTCGCTCGTCCACCGCCACCCGTACCGACACCGACATCCGCGACACCCCGCAAAGCATCAACGTAGTCCCCGCCCAGGTACTCACCGACCTCAACAGCACGCGGATCGACCGCGCCCTCGATTTCGCCGGCGGCGTATCGCGGCAAAACAACTTCGGCGGCCTGACCTTCCTCAACTACAGCGTGCGCGGCTTTACCACCGGCGAGCTGTACCGCAACGGCTTTGCCTATAACCGCGGCAGCAACAGCGCTCCGGATACCGCCAGCATCGAACGCATCGAAGTGCTCAAGGGCCCGGCCGCCAGCCTGTACGGCCGTGGCGACCCTGGCGGGCTGGTGAATATCGTCAGCAAAAAACCTCAGGCCGACGCTTTCAATACCCTGCAATTGAGCGCCGGCAGTTGGGACCGCTACCGCAGCAGCCTGGACGTCAACACCCCGCTCAATGAGCAAGGCACCGTGCTGTCGCGAGTAAACCTGGCGGTGGAAGACAACCACAGCTTCCGCGACCACGTCGGTAGCCAGCGCCAGCTGGTAACCCCGACACTGTCCTGGCAGCTGAGCCCCGATACATTTCTACTGATCGAAAGCGAATTCAGCCGCAGCGAGTCGGTGTTCGACCGTGGTGTTCCCGCAGTCAATGGCGAGATGGGTTCGGTCTCCCGCTCGACCTTTCTGGGCGAGCCCAATGACGGCGATATCCGCAACGACAACCAGCTGCTGCAGATCAGCCTCGAGCACTACCTGAACGACAACTGGAAAACCCGCCTGGCCAGCCACTACAGCCAGGGCACGCTAAATGGCGACAGTTCGGAAACCCAGCGCCTGGTCGGCGCGCAGGTGTCGCGTTTCTACCGCCAGCGCGACTTCGAGTGGAACGACAGCATCACCCAGGCCGAACTGCACGGCACCTTCGAGCTCGCCGGCTGGGAGCATCAAGTCCTCACCGGCTTGGAGTACGAGAACTACCGCAACAGCCAGAAGTACCCGCAAAGCCTGACGTCGCTGGGCTACGGTGTGGATATCTACCAGCCGGTCTACGGCCAGCCGAAACCGGCGCTGGCAAGCAAAAACGACTTCTTCGAACACACCGAGAGCTATGCCCTCAATCTGCAGGACCAGATCCTCATCTCCGATAACTGGCGCGGCCTGCTGGGCGTGCGCCTGGAGCGCGTCGAACAGCATTCGCTGAATCGCAGCACGGGCCTCGACAACCGCCAGGACAAAGACGTAGCGACTCCCCGCGCGGGCCTGCTTTATCAACTCACCCCGCAAGTCGGCGTATTCGCCAACGCCTCCACCTCGTTCAAGCCCAACAGCATTGGCACCCAGGGCCAGGTGTTCAAACCGGAAAAAGGCCTCGGCTACGAGACCGGCCTGAAGCTCGACCTGCTCGACGGCCGCCTCGGTGCCACCGTGGCGCTGTTCCATATCGACAAGGAAAACGTCCTCACCAGCGACGCCAACGGCGACAGCATCGCCGCCGGTAAAGCCCGCAGCCAGGGTCTGGATCTGCAGTTCAGCGGCCAGCTCAGCGATGCCGTGCGGATAATTGGCGCGTACGCCTACCTAGATGCAGAGGTCACCCAAGACAACGTCATCAAAGAGGGCAGCGACCTGCTGGGCATCGCTCGCAACAGCGCCAGCCTGATGGCCGTATACGAGGTCCAGAGCGGTGCCTGGCGCGGCTCGGATATCGGCGTCGCCGGCAACTACGTGGGCGACCGCTCGGGGCAAACCGGCACCCAGTTCGAGCTGCCGGCCTACAGCACCGTCGACCTGCTGGCCCACTACAAGGCCAGCGAAACCGTTACGGTCGGCTTCAACCTCAACAACCTGTTCGACCGCACGTACTACGAGCGCTCCTACAACAGCACCTGGGTGTTGCCCGGCGACCCGCGCAATTTCAGCGTCAGCCTGACCCTTTCCCTTTAATCCCGCCCCAACAAGGAAGAACCATGCCCAAACTTCACCTGATGTTGATCGCCGCGCTGTTCACCATGGAAGTCCAGGCCCACGGCCTTTGGACCGAACAACGGCGCGGCAACATCGAAGTGGTTTATGGCCACGGTGCCGAAGACGATGCCTTCAAGGCGGCGAAAATCAGCGATGCCTGGGCGTTCGATGCACAAGGCAAGCCCATCGCCGTCAATATCGAGCGCCTCAACGACCACGCCCGCCTGCACCCGGCAACTGCGCCGGCGAGCCTGGCGGTCGCGCTCGACAACGGCGCCTGGTCGCAAACGCCCGACAACAAATGGATTAACCAAGGCCGCACCCAAGTGCCGAGCGCGGTTCACGCCCTGCACACCTGGAAATACAGCCTGGCCATCTATAAGGAAGGCGCTACCCTGCCGGATTTGAGCGCGCTGAAACTGCTGATCAAGCCGCTGCAAGACCCGCTCAAAGTCGGCCCAGGCAAACCGTTGCGCGTACAGGTGCTCCTGGATGGCAAACCGGTGTCCGGGCTCAAGCTGATCGGCGACTACCGCAGCGCACCGTCTACCGTCAGCGCCACCACGGATACCAATGGCGAGGCATTGGTGGTGGTGCGTAACGAAGGGCTGAACATCATCGCCGCCGAAACCAGCGTGCCGGTTAGCGGTGATGCGGATATCGATGAGCGCGGGTTGTTTACTTCGCTGAGTTTTATTGGCAGCAGCCACGAGGAATAATCCCGGGCTATCCCCACCTGTAGGAGCGGCTTCAGCCGCGATGCTCTTAACATCAAAAGCATCGCGGCGGAAGCCCCACCAACCGGGGGGGGGGGTTTTGTTTTGGGGGGGGGGGGCAGGCGCGCCGCCCCCG
>NZ_JBSRZF010000021.1:0-94265 GCF_054057335.1 Pseudomonas sp. TE3786 | reverse complement strand
ATCGGTCCCCCGATCAGCCAGGCGGCAAGCCCGGCCCAGGCGCTGGCAGCGGTGGTGGCCGAGCTGGCTTAGGCCTGCACACCGTCGTCCCAGCGTAGGCTGGGACCCAGAATCTCGAAGGGAACGAAATCGGTCGTACGACACACCAGCCTGGGTCCCAGCCTGCGCTGGGACGACAGTGGTTTACTTGTGAATACGGTGGTCTGGTAATCGGTCCCCCGATCAGCCAGGCGGCAAGCCCGGCCCAGGCGCTGGCAGCGGTGGTGGCCGAGCTGGCTTAGGCCTGCACACCGTCGTCCCAGCGCAGGCTGGGACCCAGAATCTCGAAGGGAGCGAAATCGGTCGTACGACTCACCGGTCTGGGTCCCAGCCTGCGCTGGGACGACAGTGGTTTACTTGTGAATACGGTGGTCTGGTAATCGGTCGCCCGATCAGCCAGGCGGCAAGCCCGGCCCAGGCGCTGGCGGCTGTGGTGGCCGAGCTGGCTTAGGCCTGCACACCGTCGTCCCAGCGTAGGCTGGGACCCAGAATCTCGAAGGGGGCGAAATCGGTCGTACGACTCACCAGCCTGGGTCCCAGCCTGCGCTGGGACGACAGTGGTCTGCATGTGAAGACAGTGGTTACTTCTAACGCCCGATTAACGACATTTCCGCCTTTTTCCGTACTTTCGTTGTAGCTGACCGCTTTAGGCTGGCTATGCTCTTCGTGGAACACGTAAAAAGTGAAGCTGGTCACTATCGGGCTCTGGCGGTGTGCGTTGCCACCGGGGTTTAGAACAAGAAAGCCATGCCGTAGCTAGGGCTGCGAGCAGGCAAAACGGAGTGCGCTATGGCTACCGAACAGTTCGACGTATTGATTGTTGGCGCAGGTTTATCAGGGATTGGTGCGGCCTACCGGCTGCAGACCCTGTGTCCGAACAAGCGCTACGCCATTCTTGAAGGCCGTGCCGAAATCGGCGGCACCTGGGACCTGTTCCGTTATCCGGGGCTGCGTTCGGACTCCGATATGTTCACCCTGGGCTACCCGTTCCGCCCCTGGCAAGAAGCCAAGGCGATTGCCGACGGCGCCTCGATTCTGCAGTACATCAAAGACACCGCCCGCGAAGCCGGCATCGATCAGCACATCCGCTTCAAGCAGCTGGTCAGGTCGGCGTGCTGGTCGTCCCATGACGCCTTGTGGACGGTGCAGGTGCAGCACCCGGAAAGCGGGGCGCTGAGCACCTACCGGGCGAATTTCCTGTATGTGTGCAGCGGCTACTACGACTACGCCGGCGGCTACAGCCCGGAATTCCCGGGCAGCGAGCAGTTCAAAGGGCAGCTGATTCATCCGCAGAAGTGGCCGGATAACCTCGATTACACCGACAAGAACGTGGTGGTGATCGGCAGCGGTGCCACCGCCGTGACCCTGGTGCCGGCGATGGCCGAGCAAGCGCGCAAGGTCACCATGCTGCAGCGCTCGCCCAGCTATATCACCTCGCTGCCAGCCAGGGACGCGATTGCCGATTTCTTCCGCAGGCACCTCTCCGAACACCGCGCCCATAGCCTGGCGCGCTGGAAGAATGTGTTGCTCACTCAGGGTTTCTTCCAGTTCTGCCGTCGGGCACCCAACCTGGCGCGCAAGCTGTTGCGCTTCGGGGTGAAACGCGAGCTGCCCGCCGGCTATGCGGTGGACACCCATTTCAATCCGCAGTACCAGCCCTGGGATCAACGCCTGTGCATGGTGCCCAACGGTGATCTGTTCAAGGCGCTGAAAAGCGGCAAGGCCGAGATGGTTACCGAGCAGATCGACAGCTTTACCGAAACCGGCATTCGCCTGCGTTCCGGTGCGCAGTTGCCAGCGGACATCATCATCACCGCCACCGGCCTCAAGCTGCAGGCCTGCGGCGGCATGACCCTGGAAGTGGACGGCACACCGGTGCAGATCGGCGACACCCTGGCCTACAAGGGCATGATGCTCAGCAATGTGCCCAACTTCGCCCTGTGCGTCGGCTACACCAACGCCTCCTGGACCCTGCGTTCGGACCTGGCTTCGCGCTATGTATGCCGGGTGTTGAGCTATATGGACGAGAACGGCTACAAGATGTGCGTGGCCCGGCATCTTTCCCGTTCGACGGAGAAACGCCCGCTGCTGGATATCTCGGCCGGCTATGTGCTGCGCGCCGCCGACGTGCTGCCGAAACAGGGCCCAGGTGCGCCGTGGCAGCTCAAGCAGAACTACATCCTCGACCTGTTCAACCTGCGCTATTCGGCGTTGGAAGACGGCACCCTGACCTTTCGCCGCGATCCGGCGTTAGGCATGGCGCCGCGGGTGGTGGAGCGCGCGGCGTCGGCGGCGTAATTCTGCGAGCTGTTGATTTTCGTAGGAGCGGCTTTAGCCGCGATCCCTGGAAACGGCGAGATCAACAGCATCGCGACTGAAGCGGTGCCTACGCAGGGCGTTGAAGGACGATCACACCTTCACGCCCTGTTCCCGCAAGCGCTTGTACAAGGTATTGCGGCTAAGCCCCAAATGCCTCGCCAGGTGGGAGATATTCCCGCCGCACTGTTCGTACTGACTCTTCAAATCCCCATCGCCGACCCTTGGGTATTCCACCACCTTCGGTGCATCGCCCATGGGCAAATCGGCAAAAAAATCATCGGGCAAATGCTCGGCGCGAATCGGCTGGTCGTCGGCCATCGCCAGGGCGATCTGCAGCACGCTGCTGAGCTGACGCAGGTTGCCGGGCCAGGGGTGGCGCAGCAGCAGTTCCATTACCTCGGTGCTTAGCCCGGCCCATTGATAGGGTTCGCGATGGTGGTCCCACAGGCGCTGGATCATCGCCTGTTTGTCGGTGCGTTCGCGGAGCGGTGGCAGTTCCAGGTTGAGGCCGCTGATGCGGTAGTAGAGGTCCGGGCGGAACAGCCCGCTGTCCACGTCCTGGCGCAGGGCGCGGTTGGTGGCGGAGATCAGGCGGATATCCACGGGGTACAGCTCGCTGCTACCCAGGGGCTGCACGCAGCGTTCCTGCAAAACCCGCAGCAGGCGCGCCTGCACCCGCAACGGCATGTCACCGACTTCATCGAGAAACAGCGTGCCTTTGTGGGCCTTGCGGATCAGGCCGATGCTGCCTTTCTGGTTGGCACCGGTGAAGGCACCTTTTTCGTAGCCGAACAGTTCCGACTCCACCAGATCCGCCGGGATCGCCGCGCAGTTCACCGCGATCAGGCTTTGCTGGGCGCGGGAGCTGGCCTGGTGCAGGGCTTTGACGAAGACCTCTTTGCCCACTCCGGTTTCGCCATACACCAGAATCGGAATGTCTTTTTCCAGCAGTCGTTCGGCCTGACGCACGGCTTTGTCTACGCGCGGGTCGCCCAGGCTGATGGCGGCCAGGGTAAAGGGGCTTGGCGCCGGTTTGCTTGGCGCTTCGGCAAGGGGCGCGGGGCGGAAGTCGCGGGCCTGGATCGGGATCGGTTGCTGCGGGCGGCGGACCTGCGCATGGAAGCGGAAACGCCCGCCGGCGCGCAGGTTGAAGGGCAGATCCTGCGGCTGGTTGAGCAGTTGCTGCAGGGGAATATCGAACAGGCTTTCGATAGTCACCGCCGCCAGGCTGATGCCCAGCAGGCTGTCGGCGCGGCGGTTGGCCGACACCACCTGACCTTGCTCATCGAACACCACCAGACCGGCCCAGGGGCTGTCGAGGTTGTTCAGGCTGGTGTTGAAGGTGAGCTGGAAATAGCGCTGCTGGAACAGGTTGAGGATCAGCCGGTTTTCCACCGACTGGCTCATCATCTTCACCATGCCCAGGGTGTGGGAGGGCGGCAGGTAGCTGTCGCTGGACACATCGAGCACGGCGATCATCTGCCGCTGTTCATTGAAGATCGGTGAGGCCGAACCGGTCATGAAACGGTTGGCTTTGAGGAAGTGTTCGTCGTGCTGGATATGCACCGGCTGCGCGCAGCTCAAGGCCGTGCCGATGGCGTTGGTGCCGGTGTAGCGCTCCAGCCAGCTGGCGCCGGCGACAAAACCGGCGGCATGGTTGGGCTCGATAAAACGTTGATCGCCCCAGCTTTGCAGCACCTGGCCCTGGTTGTCGGCCAGCATGATCAGGCAGTTGGAGTTCGCCAGGATATTGCCGTAGTACGGCAGCACTTCTTTATGGGTGGTTTGCACCAGCGCCTGCTGGCTTTCCAGCAGGGCCGAGACTTCGCCGGGGCTGGGCTGGGTAAACACCGGCGTGCTCTGGTGCGTGAGGCCGAAGCTGCGGCAGCGCGTCCAAGAGTCCTGAATGATGGTGTCGTGGGGCAGGGCGGCTTCAGCCATGAGAGGGTCTCGCTTGGTTTTATTTTTATTCTCAGCCAGCTATCGACCGGTCTGCGCCGGGTCGGTTCAGTGTCGTTCATGACTGTTCAAAGTCAACACAGCGCACTGTTCAGTTGTTCACGTTTGAGTGTTCAAGGCTGTTCACGGGCATTTCTGTTAGTGGCGCTTGTCGCTGTTCAATGCCTTGATAAACAAGGAGTTGCGTCCAGCGCTCGGCGGTTGGCATAGAACTCGCTCTAGGAGATGGCAAAGGCCGCGCCAGGCCGCCAAGAACAACAATAAAAGGACGCTTTATGTCTTTGACCCTTGAGCATGTGACCAGGGTCGTCGATGGCATCAGCCATATTGACGATGCCTGCCTCAGCTTCGAACCCGGTTCGTTCAATGTGCTGCTGGGCCGCACGCTATCCGGCAAAACCAGCCTGATGCGCCTGATGGCCGGCCTGGACAAACCCAATAGCGGCCGCATTCTGATGAATGGCGCGGATATGACCAACGTGCCGGTGCGCAAGCGCAATGTGTCGATGGTCTACCAGCAGTTCATCAACTACCCAACCCTGACGGTGTTCGAAAACATCGCCTCGCCGCTGCGCCAGGCCGGTTTCAAAGACGCCGAAATCATCGACAAAGTGCATGCCACGGCAAAGATGCTGCGCATCGACGCGCTGCTCAAGCGCTACCCGCTGGAGCTCTCCGGCGGCCAGCAGCAGCGCACCGCCATGGCTCGCGCGCTGGTCAAAGACGCCTCACTGATTCTGTTCGACGAGCCGTTGGTGAACCTCGATTACAAGCTGCGCGAGGAGCTGCGCCAGGAAATGCGCGAGCTGTTTGCCGCGCGCCATACCATCGCCATTTACGCCACCACCGAACCCAACGAAGCCCTGGCCCTGGGCGGCACCACCACCATCTTGCATGAGGGCCGTGTGGTGCAGAGTGGCAAGACCGCCGACGTTTATCACCGCCCCCAGCAGGTGTTGGCTGCCGAGCTGTTTTCCGAGCCGCCGATCAATCTGATGCCGGGGCGCATCAGTGGCACCGAGGTGAGTTTTGCCGAGGCGGTGCATTTTCCGCTGAACCCGGATCTGCAAAGTATTGGCGAAGGTGAGTACCGCTTTGGCGTGCGCCCCAGCCATATCGGTCTGGTGCCGAGCAATGACGATGATCTGGAGTTGGCGGTAACCGTGGAGCTGGCGGAAATCAGCGGTTCGGAAACCTTTCTGCATGTGCGCAACGAGCAGTTTGTGCTGGTGTTGCATTTGCCCGGGGTGCACGAGTACGACGTGGATACCTCGATCCTCATCTATATCCCCACCCACAAGCTGTTTGTGTTTGCTGCCGATGGCCACCTGATCCAGGCCCCCAGCCGCCGTATCGGGAGGGTTGCCTGATGGCCGAGATCCGTTTGCACCACCTGGCCCACAGCTACAGCAAAACTCCCAACGGGCCGGACGATTACGCGATACGCGAGATGAACCATATCTGGGAGCAGGGCGGTGCCTATGCTTTGCTGGGGCCATCGGGCTGCGGCAAGTCGACCCTGCTGAACATTATTTCCGGGCTGCTCAGCCCGTCCGAGGGCGAGGTGCAGTTCGATGGCAAGGTGGTCAATCTGCTACCGCCGGAAGAGCGCAATATCGCTCAGGTTTTCCAGTTTCCGGTGGTGTACGACACCATGACGGTGTTCGACAACCTGGCCTTTCCCCTGCGCAACCAGGGTATGAGCGAAGCCAAGGTGCTGAGCAAGGTCAATGAGATTGCCGAGGTGCTGGACCTGCACCCGCTACTGCACAAAAAGGCCAAGAACCTTACTGCCGACGAGAAGCAGAAGGTGTCGATGGGCCGCGGGCTGGTGCGTGACGATGTGTCGGCGATTCTGTTCGATGAGCCGCTGACGGTGATCGACCCGCACCTGAAGTGGAAGCTGCGCCGCAAGCTCAAGCAGATTCACGAGCAGTTCAATATCACCATGGTGTACGTCACCCACGATCAGCTGGAGGCCTCGACCTTCGCCGACAAGATTGCGGTGATGTATGGCGGGCAGATTGTGCAGTTCGGCACGCCGCGCGAGTTGTTCGAGCGGCCGAGCCACACCTTTGTTGGCTACTTTATTGGTAGCCCGGGCATGAACCTGATCGACGTCACCCGCTGCGAGGGCGGGGTGCGGTTTGCCAACACCGTGTTGCCGTTGAGTGCCACGCTCAATCAGCGCCTGGCCGCACTGCCGGACGCCAGCTTGAAAGTGGGCATTCGCCCGGAGTTTATCCATATCTGGGATGGCCCTTACGACGATGCCCTGTGTGGCGAGGTGCAGCATGTCGAGGACCTGGGTACCTACAAGATCCTCACCCTCAACCTCGATGGCCAGCAGCTGAAAGTGCGCCTGCAGGAAGATCAGCCGGTGCCGCAGCAGCAGGTGTACCTGAGTTTTCCGGCGCAGTGGCTGATGGTGTATGCCGATGAGTACTTGGTTGATGGTCAGGCAGAGGTGACGCCATGAAGGTGCAAAACAACAAGGCCTGGTTTCTGGTGCTGCCGGTGTTTCTGCTGGTGGCCTTCAGCGCCATCGTGCCGATGATGACGGTGGTGAACTACTCGCTGCAGGACATCTTCGATCAGTCCAGCCGCTACTTCGTGGGTGCCGACTGGTATCGCCAGGTATTGGCCGATCAGCGTTTGCACGACTCGCTGCTGCGCCAGTTCATCTATTCGGCTTGTGTGTTGCTGATCGAAATTCCATTGGGTATCGGCATCGCCCTGTGCATGCCGACCAAGGGCAAGATGGCCTCGCTGGTGCTGATCGTGCTGGCCATTCCGCTGCTCATTCCATGGAACGTGGTGGGCACCATCTGGCAGATTTTCGGCCGCGCCGATATCGGCCTGATGGGCTGGACCCTCAACAAGCTGGGCATCTCCTATAACTACGCGGCCAATACCGGCGATGCCTGGGCCACGGTGCTGATCATGGACGTGTGGCACTGGACTTCACTGGTGGCGCTGCTCTGCTACTCGGGGCTGCGGGCGATTCCGGATGTGTATTACCAGGCCGCGCGTATCGACCGCGCTTCGGCCTGGGCAGTGTTCCGTCATATCCAGTTGCCCAAGCTGAAAAGCGTGCTGCTGATCGCGGTGATGCTGCGCTTTATGGACAGCTTCATGATCTACACCGAGCCCTTTGTGCTCACCGGCGGCGGGCCGGGCAATGCCACCACTTTTCTCAGCCAGACCCTGACGCAAATGGCCATCGGCCAATTCGACCTGGGCCCGGCGGCGGCATTTTCGCTGGTGTACTTCCTGATCATTCTGTTGGTGTCGTGGGTGTTCTACACCGCCATGACCCACAACGATAAAAACCGCTGAGGCCGACCATGACACTTAGAAAAAAAGTGCTGCTGGTGCTCTATATTCTGTTTTTGCTGGTGCCGATCTATTGGCTGCTGAACATGTCGTTCAAGACCAATAACGAGATTCTCGGCGGCCTGAGCCTGTGGCCAAGCAACTTCACCTTTGCCAACTACCATGTGATTTTCACCGACCCCAGTTGGTACACCGGCTACCTCAACTCGCTGTATTACGTGAGTCTGAACACGGTGATTTCGCTGACCGTGGCGTTGCCGGCGGCCTATGCGTTTTCCCGCTATCGCTTTCTCGGCGACAAGCATCTGTTCTTCTGGCTGCTGACCAACCGCATGGCCCCCCCGGCGGTGTTTCTGCTGCCGTTCTTTCAGCTGTATTCCTCGATTGGCCTGTTTGATACGCACATTGCCGTGGCCCTGGCGCACTGCCTGTTCAACGTGCCGCTGGCGGTATGGATTCTCGAGGGCTTTATGTCCGGTGTGCCGAAAGAAATCGATGAAACGGCCTATATCGACGGTTACAGCTTCCCGAAATTTTTCGCCAAGATTTTTATCCCGCTGATTGGCTCGGGCATCGGCGTGACGGCGTTTTTCTGCTTCATGTTCTCTTGGGTCGAGCTGTTGCTGGCGCGCACCCTGACCTCGGTAAACGCCAAGCCGATTGCGGCGGTAATGACCCGCACCGTGTCGGCCTCGGGTATCGACTGGGGCGTGCTGGCCGCCGCCGGGGTGCTGACCATTTTGCCGGGCATGCTGGTGATCTGGTTTGTGCGTAACCATGTAGCCAAGGGCTTTGCCCTGGGCCGGGTGTGAGGAACTGACGATGGAATGGATGGCCTGGACGACCCCGACCGCCGCATTTTTCGGTGCCATTGCCGTGCTGCTGGCGGGCATGACGGTGTGGGAGCTGCGCTCACCCTGCGTGGAGCGCCGTGGATTTCTACCGATTGCCACCACCCGTGGCGATCGCCTGTTTATTGGTCTTCTCGGAAGCGCTTACCTGCATCTGCTGGTGATTGGCGCGACTGAATGGAGCATCTGGGTGGCGAGTGCGCTGTCCCTGGTGTGGCTGTTGGCTGTGATGCGTTGGGGGTAGCCGGCGGGCGGGACGGAGCTGCCTTGCTGTGTCCGACCCCGCGGTGCTTGGTGTCCCACCTAATAATTACCAGGAGGTGTCTATGTTCAACAAAAACAACAAACTGCGACATAGCGTGACGTTGGCGGCGATATTCGCCCTGAGTGGCCTGAGTGCGACGGCCTGGGCAGATGCTTACGAAGACGCGGCGAAAAAATGGATAGGTGCGGAGTTCAAGCCGTCCACCCTGACGCCCGAGCAGCAGCTCGAAGAACTGAAGTGGTTTATCAAGGCCGCCGAGCCGTTCCGCGGCATGAAGATCAACGTGGTGTCGGAAACCCTGACCACCCACGAGTACGAGTCCAAGGTGCTGGCCAAGGCGTTCACTGAAATCACCGGGATCGAGCTTACCCACGACCTGCTGCAAGAAGGCGATGTAGTGGAAAAACTGCAGACCCAGATGCAGTCGGACAAGAACATCTACGACGGCTGGGTGAATGACTCCGACCTGATCGGTACGCACTTTCGCTACGGCAAGACCGAGTCGATCACCGATCTGATGGCCAACGAGGGCAAGAACTTCACCTCGCCAACCCTGGACTTGAAAGACTTTATCGGCCTGTCGTTCACCACCGCGCCGGACGGCAAGATCTATCAGTTGCCGGACCAGCAGTTCGCCAACCTTTACTGGTTCCGCGCCGACTGGTTCGAGCGTCCGGAACTGAAAGCCAAGTTCAAAGAGAAGTACGGCTATGAGCTGGGCGTGCCGGTGAACTGGTCGGCCTATGAAGACATTGCCAAGTTCTTCAGCGAAGACGTCAAGGAAATCGACGGCAAGCGCGTCTATGGCCACATGGACTACGGCAAGAAAGACCCATCCCTGGGCTGGCGCTTCACCGATGCCTGGTTCTCCATGGCTGGCGGTGGTGACAAGGGCCTGCCCAACGGGCTACCGGTGGACGAGTGGGGCATTCGCGTGGAGGACTGCCACCCGGTAGGTTCCAGCGTCACCCGGGGTGGCGACACCAACGGTCCGGCTGCGGTATTCGCCACGCAGAAATACGTGGACTGGATGCGCGCCTACGCGCCGCCTGAAGCGCAGGGCATGACCTTCTCCGAGTCCGGCCCGGTGCCGGCGCAAGGCAACATTGCCCAGCAGATATTCTGGTACACCGCCTTTACCGCCGATATGACCAAGCCGGGCCTGCCGGTGGTGAATGCCGACGGCACGCCGAAATGGCGGATGGCACCGTCGCCTCGTGGTCCGTACTGGGAAGAGGGCATGAAGCTTGGTTATCAGGACGTAGGTTCTTGGACCTTCCTCAAATCCACCCCGGAGAAACAGCGTCTGGCCGCCTGGCTGTACGCACAGTTCGTGACCTCGAAAACCGTCTCGCTGAAGAAGACCATTCTGGGCCTGACGCCGATTCGTGAATCGGATATCAACTCGCAAGCCATGACCGATATGGCACCCAAGCTCGGCGGCCTGGTGGAGTTCTACCGCAGCCCGGCCCGCGTGCAATGGACGCCCACCGGTACCAACGTGCCGGACTACCCGCGCCTGGCGCAGCTGTGGTGGAGCCATATCTCGGAAGCGGCCAGTGGCGAGAAGACCCCGCAGGAAGCCCTGGATGGCCTGGCCAAGGATCAGGACGCGATCATGACCCGTCTTGAACGCTCGAAAGTGCAGCCAGTCTGCGGTCCGAAAATGAACCCGGAAAAGGATGCGCAGTACTGGTTCGATCAGCCGGGCGCACCGAAGCCGAAACTGGCTAACGAGAAGCCCAAAGGCGAAACCGTTAACTACAACGAGCTGTTGAAACAGTGGGAAGCGGCGCGTAAGTAAGCGTTAGCGGAAACAAAAAACGGCACCTCAAGGTGCCGTTTTTTATGCCTGTCGCCAAACCTGTAGGAGCGGCTTCAGCCGCGATGCTCTTGACCTCGCCTTTCCAGGAGTTGCGGCTGAAGTCGCTCCCACAGGGTGATGCGATTTTTGTGGGAGGGGCTTTAGCCGCGATGCCTTTGATCTTTAAGAGCATCGCGGCTGATCAGGGGTAGGCTGGGTTGAGCAAAGCGAAGCCCAACATTGCGATCATCAGTCGTGCAAATGCTCAGCCGCGTACAGGGTGTTTTCCAGCAGGCAGGCACGGGTCATCGGGCCTACGCCGCCTGGCACCGGGGTGATCCAGCCAGCGCGGGGCAGGGCGGTGTCATACACCACGTCGCCCACCAGCTTGCCGTCTTCCTGGCGGTTGATGCCGACGTCGATAACGATGGCGCCCGGCTTGATCCACTCACCTTTGACCAGGCCAGGTTTACCGGCGGCCACTACCACCAGATCGGCACGGCCAACGTGGCCGGCGAGGTCTTTGGTGAAACGGTGGGTGACGGTCACGGTGCAGCCAGCCAGAAGCAGCTCCATGGCCATCGGCCGACCGACGATATTGGAAGCGCCGACAATCACCGCATCCATGCCATACAGATCGACACCAGTGCTGGCCAGCAGGGTCATGATGCCTTTCGGCGTGCAGGGGCGTAGCAGCGGAATGCGCTGGGCCAGGCGGCCGATATTGAAGGGGTGAAAGCCGTCGACATCTTTGTCTGGGCGGATGCGCTCGAGCAGTTGCGAGGCGTCCAGGTGCTCTGGCAGCGGCAATTGCAGAAGGATGCCATCGATGGTGGCGTCATCATTGAGGCGGTCGATCAGCTCACGCAGCTCGTCCTGGCCGGTGCTGGCTGGCAGATCGTAGGCGTGGGAGAGAAAGCCGACTTCTTCGCAGTCTTTGCGCTTGTGCGAAACATACACCTGCGATGCGGGATCGCTGCCTACCAGGATCACAGCCAGGCCAGGGGTACGGAGACCTTGCTCGCTGCGTTCGGCGACACGTTGGGCGATCTGCTTGCGCAGGCTAGCGGCGATCGCCTTGCCGTCGATAAGTTGTGCGGTCATGACGCTTGGTTAACCATCGGAAATGATTGAAAAAGGACGCGCATTCTCGCATGACCAGCCGGGCGGGCAAAGGCAGGTGGTCAGCATTTTCCCGTAACTCCTTTATCTCACTGAATTTTTTACGTTTTAGTGTTGACGAGTGCCGAGCTCGTCTATAACATTCGCCCCGCTTGTCGAGCACAGCCAAGTGCCCGTAGCTCAGCTGGATAGAGCATCCGCCTTCTAAGCGGATGGTCGCAGGTTCGAGTCCTGCCGGGCACGCCATCAGGCTGTTTGGCAATACAAGCGCAGTAAAGCAGCAACAACGCAAGATGGTGGGCGTAGCTCAGTTGGTAGAGCACGGGATTGTGACTCCCGTTGTCGAGGGTTCGATCCCCTTCGTCCACCCCATATTCGAAAAGACGCCAGACCTTAACCAGTCTGGCGTCTTTGCTTCAAAGCTCCGCGGACGTGGTGGAATTGGTAGACACACTGGATTTAGGTTCCAGCGCCGCAAGGCGTGAGAGTTCGAGTCTCTCCGTCCGCACCAAACATAGTTTCGCCGACTTCCGCTGAGTTTCGCGAAGCCAATAGAAAAGCCGCCTAGTGCGGCTTTTTCTGTTTCTGCGTTTTGAAAAATTCCCGCTTTGACCGCTAAGGTTTGGCGCGTGGTTTTTTCCCTGTGTTCATCTCTGCGGCAGTTTCCCGTACTTGCAACTGCACGCTCTCTTCGCGGCTGTAGCGTTGCAGTGCTGCGCCTGGCTGAGCGTTGGTCTTTGTGTCTCGGTCGAGTTTCGCTTCCAGGGCTTCCTGGCCTTTGCTCAGGGTGAGCAGGGTGGTGAGAATTTCCTGCAGGGTTGCTTGTTGGGCGTCGCCGTCGGGCGCGCAGAGCGCTTCTTTCAGCAGGCGATTGATCAGGGTTTGATAGCCCGTGCCTTCGCTCTCGGCGCGTTGCCGGGCGGCGTCCAGAACGGCATCGTCAAGCATGATGGTGATGCGCGTCTTGCCTTTGCTGGGGGCTACGGCACCGCGTTTGGCATCGCTGAAATCGTATAGATCTTTCATGGTTCACCCACCGTAATACTGTTGAATCTCTCGGGGTTCGGCCTTGCGGGCGGAGATCAATCTCACGTAGTCGGGGTTCCGATATGTGTAGACCACCACCAGCAGCCGTCCTGTTCCATCCTCGCCAAGGGTTATCCAGCGCTTTTCGTCATAGAGATCATCCTCCAGGGTCAGAGCGTTTGCGTCGTTCAGAACCGACGCGGCATCGGCCAAACCTATGCCGTGCTTCCTCAGGTTGATTCGTGCTTTTACCGGATCAAATTGGATAGTGAATGCCATTATGCATATCAGATATGTATTTAGGTGATTGGGTTGGAGCATCTAGACGGATGGACGTTTAGCGCCGACAAGGCGCAGTGGTTCGCGACCGAAGTGGCTCCTCGATGCAGCGCAAGTGCTGCAGGCCCTATTTGCGCAAATCGATTGGTGCGTGGCGTCCAGGCGTGGCTGGGTCTCGTGCTGCATCGGCCCGATGTTTGAGTGGTCTCTCTCTTGTTTTTGGCGCTTTTTTTGGTCTCGACGTGGCGGTGGAGGTGCGAAGGTCTTTTTTCTGTATCCCTAAATATGGGATTGAAATATATATGTTGAGATTTTTGTACGCCTCGTTCTATAGTCAGCCTCACTCGCTGTTACGCACTCACTCCCAAAAACAATTCAGGTGAAGCGATGCAGGCTCAGTTAATCGCCCTCGATTGGGGTACCACGACATTGCGCGCCTATCGGCTTGGCGCCGACGCCACGGTGCTGCAAGCGCGCACGCTCAATGCCGGGATCATGCAGCTGCCCAAGGCCGCTCGTCTGGTGGCGGGGGAGTTATGCAGCGATGGCTTCGAGCTGGCGTTTGATGAGGCCTGTGGTGATTGGCTGGATGCCGAACCCCATCTGCCGGTAATTGCCTGCGGCATGGTCGGCAGCGCTCAGGGCTGGCGCGAGGCGACCTACTGCGATACGCCAGCCAATGTCACCCGCCTGGGACATGGGTTGGTGACTGTGCGCAGCGTGCGCGGCAGCCTTATTCATATCGTCCCTGGTGTCATTCAACGTTCGCGCTTGCCCAATGTGATGCGCGGCGAAGAAACCCAGGTGCTTGGTGCCCTTGCTCATCTGCCTATGCAGGCCGAGGCCACCCTGTTGATCGGTTTGCCGGGTAGTCACTCGAAATGGGTGGAAGTCGCCGACCGCTGCATCCTCCATTTCGACACCTTTATGACCGGCGAGCTGTTCGCGGTGCTCAGCGAGCACAGCATCCTCGGTCGTACCCAGCAACGCGGTGCATTGTTCGACGCCGAGGCGTTTGATCGCGGCGTGCAGGTGGCGCTGTCTCGCGAGGGTGCCATCGGCCCGCTGTCGACCCTGTTCAGCGCACGTACCCTGGGTCTTACCGGCATGCTGACGGCGCAAGCTCAGCCGGATTACCTCTCTGGCCTGTTGATAGGCCATGAGCTGCACGCCCTGGCCAACAGCCTGCGCCAACGCCATATCGATGCGCCGCTACCGGCGGTTCTGCTGATCGGTAACTATCCCCTGTGCCAACGCTATAGCCGGGCACTGGCTGCCTGCGGTTTTGCCTCCGTGAGTCTGGCTGAGCAGGCGGCTGAACGGGGCCTGTGGTACCTGGCTGAGGCTGCCGGGCTATTGTCGGTAACTTCCTCTTTTTCCGTCTGAAGCGAGGCTGGTCATGTTGCAGCAGGCATTGGCAGAAAACGGTTTGATCGCAATTTTGCGCGGGCTGCAGCCCTATGAAGCGCAGGCCATTGGCGAGGTGCTGTATGCCGCCGGTTTTCGCGTTATCGAGGTGCCGCTCAACTCGCCGCAGCCGTTTGAAAGTATCCGTATTCTGCGGGACGCACTGCCCGCCGATTGCCTGATCGGTGCGGGCACAGTGCTGTCGGCGCAGCAGGTGGAGGCGGTGAAGGCGGCCGGTGGCCAGGTGATCGTGATGCCCCATGGCGACCCGCTGGTGCTGCGCGCGGCCAAGACTGCCGGCCTGTTTCTGGCACCCGGCGTGGCTACCCCGACCGAGGCCTTTGCGGCGCTGGCCGAAGGTGCCGATGTGCTCAAGTTGTTCCCCGCGGAACAGATGTCGCCGGCGCTGGTCAAGGCATGGTTGGCGGTGCTGCCGGCGGGTACGGTTTTGCTACCGGTGGGCGGCATTTCACCGACCAATATGCAGGCATTTATAGAGGCTGGGGTGAAGGGCTTCGGCCTGGGCTCGGGCTTGTTCAAGCCGGGGATGAGTGCCACGCAGGTGGCGGTGAATGCCGCCGCCTATGTGGCTGCCTGGAAGGCATTGGTTTAAGCGATTTTCGGCCGCCCGGCGTACGGGTCGGCACATCAGATAAAAGAGACAAGAAGATGAAAATCACCAAATTGACCACGTTTATCGTTCCGCCACGCTGGTGCTTTCTCAAGGTGGAAACCGACCAGGGCGTCACCGGTTGGGGCGAGCCGGTGGTGGAAGGCCGCGCCCATACTGTAGCGGCGGCGGTCGAGGAACTGTCCGATTACCTCATCGGCAAAGACCCGAGAAATATCGAAGACATCTGGACGGTGCTCTACCGCGGCGGCTTTTACCGCGGTGGGCCGATTCATATGAGCGCTCTGGCCGGTATCGATCAGGCGTTGTGGGATATCAAGGGCAAGGCCCTCGGCGTCTCGGTCAGCGACCTCTTGGGCGGTCAGGTGCGCGACAAGATCCGCGTGTATTCCTGGATTGGTGGCGACCGCCCGGCGGACACCGCTCGCGCTGCCAAAGAGGCGGTATCGCGTGGCTTCACTGCGGTGAAGATGAACGGCACCGAAGAGCTGCAGTTCGTCGACAGCTTCGCCAAGGTCGACCTGGCCTTGCAGAACGTCGCCGCTGTGCGCGATGCGGTAGGGCCGAACGTCGGCATTGGCGTGGACTTCCATGGCCGTGTGCACAAACCGATGGCCAAGGTGCTGATGAAGGAGCTGGACGCCTTCAAGCTGATGTTTATCGAAGAGCCGGTGCTCAGCGAAAACTACGAAGCGCTGAAAGAGCTGGCACCGCTGACCAACACCCCCATTGCCCTCGGCGAGCGGCTGTTTTCGCGTTGGGATTTCAAGCGGGTGCTCAGCGAAGGCTACGTCGACATCATTCAGCCCGATGCCTCCCATGCCGGCGGCATTACCGAGACCCGCAAGATCGCCAATATGGCCGAAGCCTATGACGTGGCGCTGGCCCTGCATTGCCCGCTGGGGCCGATAGCCCTGGCTGCCTGCCTGCAGTTGGACGCCGCTTGCTACAACGCTTTTATCCAGGAGCAGAGCCTGGGTATCCATTACAACGAAAGCAACGACTTGCTGGATTACCTCAAGGACCCCGGCGTGTTCGATTACGAGCAGGGCATGGTGAAGATTCCCAACGGCCCGGGCCTGGGTATTGAAATCAATGAGGCCTATGTGATCGAACGGGCGGCGGTGGGTCATCGCTGGCGCAACCCGATCTGGCGGCATGCCGATGGCAGTTTTGCCGAATGGTAAGCGCCGCGAGCGGCCGAGGAGGGCAGCCATGCATTGGCAGGCATTGACCGACACAGGTTTCAAACTGGCCGAGGGGCCGTTCTGGGATGGTGCCACCCAGGCGCTGTTCTGGGTGGATATTCCGGGGCGTCTGGCCTGTCGTTGGGCGCACGGCCGGCTGCAGCACTGGCGGATGCCGGAGGTGGTGTCGGCTTTTATCCCCTGTGAGCGCGGTGATGCGCTGGTGACCCTGGCCAGCGGGGTTTATCGGCTTGACCTGGCCTCACCCGTCGAGCAGCCGGCGCTGACGCTGCTGTGTGTGGTCGACCCGGTCAGCGGCAACCGTGCCAACGAGGCCCGTTGCGATGTTCAGGGCCGGCTGTGGCTGGGCAGCATGCAGAACAATATCGCCGCTGATGGCAGCGATCTGCCGATCACTCGGCGCTCCGGCGGGCTGTTTCGCCTGGAGAGCAATGGCCAGGTCACGCCCTTGCTGGAGAGCCAGGGCATCGTCAACACCTTGCTATGGAACGCCGCGGGTACCGAGCTGTATTGCGCCGACAGCCTCGACGGCGAGCTGTATGCCTATGCCATTAACCCGCAAGGCCAGCTCGGTGAGCGGCGGATCTGGGCGGAGTCTTCGTCCTGTGGCGTGCCGGATGGTTCGGCGATGGACAGTCAGGGCTACGTCTGGAATGCCCGCTGGCAAGGCGGTTGCCTGCTGCGCTACGCCCCCGATGGGCGTCTCGATCGGGTGGTTGAGCTGCCGGTGAAATACCCCACCAGTTGCGTGTTCGGTGGTGCCGACCTGAGCACCTTGTATGTCACCAGCGCGCGCCCGGCCGGCGACCCTTACCTGGCCGAAAACTCTTTGGATGGTGCCGTGCTGATGGCGCAGACGGATGTGCGTGGTGTGCCTTGTCAGCGTTTCGCAGGCTGACCCAACCGCAATTGATGGTGCTCTGCACCGTGACACAGGAGTGTTTCAAATGGCTCAACCCTTGACCTTGCCACCCGTGCCGGAGCCGATTTATGGCGAGCGCCTGAAGGGCAAAGTGGTGATTGTGACCGGTGCCGCCCAGGGTATTGGCGAGGCGATAGTCGCCTGCTTCCAGGCCCAGCAGGCGCGCCTGGTGATCGCCGATATCCAGGCGGAAAAGGTGCAGGGCGTGGCGGCCCACTGGCGTGATCGTGGTGCCGAGGTGTTCGCCCAGGGCGTGGATATTACCGACAAGAGCCAATGGCAGGCGCTGGTCGATATGACCATCGAGCGCTTCGGGCGGGTGGATGTGCTGGTCAACTGCGCCGGGGTGAATGTGTTTCGCGACCCGCTGCAGATGAGCGACGAAGACTGGCGGCGCTGCTTTGCCATTGACCTCGACGGTGCCTGGTACGGCTGTCGTGCGGTGCTGCCGCATATGATCGAGCAGGGCATCGGCAACATCATCAATATTGCCTCCACCCATTCCAGTCACATCATTCCCGGCTGTTTTCCCTACCCGGTGGCCAAGCATGGCCTGCTCGGTCTGACCCGGGCCCTGGGCGTCGAGTACGCGCCAAAGGGCATTAGGGTCAATGCCATCGCCCCGGGTTATATCGAAACCCAGCTCAACGTCGATTACTGGAACGCTTTCGACGACCCCCACGCCGAGCGCCAGCGCGCGTTCGACCTGCATCCACCACGTCGTATTGGTCAGCCGGTTGAGGTGGCCATGTCGGCGTTGTTTCTGGCGACCGACGAGGCGCCTTTTATCAATGCCACCTGCCTGATGATCGATGGTGGCCGCTCCGTGATGTACCACGACTGACGCCGTTGCCCGCCGGAAACGGCGGACTGAAATGCCCGACAACGATCCAATAAAAACAAGAGGATTACTTATGTTCGCGCACCGTTTTACTCATTGTGGTTTCCGTTCGCTGCTGTGTGCCGCCACCTTGCTCAGCGCCGCTGGTTTTAGCAGCCTGGCCAGCGCCGAAGAAGTGAAGATCGGCTTTCTGGTCAAACAAGCGGAGGAGCCGTGGTTCCAGACCGAATGGGCGTTTGCCGAGAAAGCCGGCAAGGACAAGGGCTTTACCGTGATCAAGATCGCCGTGCCGGACGGCGAGAAGACCCTGGCGGCCATCGACACCCTGGCCGCCAACGGTGCCAAGGGCTTTGTCATCTGCCCGCCGGATACCTCGCTGGGCCCGGCAATCATGGCCAAGGCCAAACTCAATGACCTGAAAGTGCTGGCCGTCGATGACCGCTTTGTCGATGCCAAGGGCAACCCGATGGAAGACGTGCCCTATGTCGGTTTGGCCGCGTTCAAGATCGGCGAAAAACAAGGCAAGGCCATGGCCGACGAGGCGAAGAAGCGCGGCTGGGATCTGAAAGAAACCTACGCCGTGATCAACACCTTCGACGAGCTGGACACCGGTAAGAAACGTACCGATGGCTCGATTGCCTCACTCAAGGCCGCCGGCCTGAGTGCCGACCATATCCTCACAGCACCGCAGAAAACCCTCGATGTGCCGGGCAGCATGGATGCCACCAACTCCGCCCTGGTCAAACTGCCAAGTGAGGCAAAAAACCTGATTATCGGCGGCATGAATGACAGCTCGGTACTGGGCGGCGTACGCGCCACCGAAAGTGCGGGTTTTGCTGCCACCAATGTGATCGGCGTCGGCATCAACGGCACCGACGCGATTGGTGAACTGAAAAAAGCCAACAGCGGCTTCTATGGCTCCATGCTGCTTAGCCCTGACACCTCCGGCTATGAAACCGCCAGCCAGATGTTCGAGTGGGTGACTACCGGTAAAGAACCGGCCAAGTACACCGCGCTGGACAACGTCACGCTGATTACCCGGGAAAACTTCCAGGCCGAGCTGACCAAGATTGGTCTGTGGAAGTAACTCGTTCGGCTCGTTTGGCAAGCAGGCCCGCCAGTGTTGCTGGCGGGCAGGAGGCAAGGATGTTGGATCATCTGAACAGCAACGCCAGCCTGCGCTTCAATGGCATCGGCAAGGAATTTCCCGGCGTAAAGGCGCTGGCGCAGATCAGCTTTGAGGCCAAGCCCGGCAGCGTGCATGCGCTGATGGGTGAGAACGGCGCGGGCAAGTCGACACTGCTGAAGATTCTTGGCGGCTTCTACAGCCCCAATAGCGGCCATCTGCAGATTGGTGATGAGGCGCTGACGTTTAAGTCCGCCGCCGACAGCATCGCCCATGGCGTGGCGGTGATTCACCAGGAGCTGCAGCTGGTGCCGGAAATGACCGTGGCGGAAAACTTGCTGCTCGGCCATATGCCGTCGCGCTTCGGGGTGATCAATCGCGGTGCCATGGTGCGTCGTGCCCGTGAGTTGCTTAAAGGCCTGGCGGATGAAATCGATCCGAATACGCGCCTGGGCAGTTTGTCCCTCGGCCAGCGGCAGTTGGTGGAAATCGCCAAAGCCATGTCGCGCAATGCCCGGGTGATTGCTTTCGATGAGCCCACCAGCAGCCTGTCGGCGCGCGAGATTGAGCGGCTGATGGTGATCATCGCCCGGCTGCGGGACGAGGGCAGGGTGGTTCTCTACGTCTCGCATCGCATGGAAGAGGTGTTCAACATTTGCGATGCGGTGACCGTGTTCAAGGACGGCCGCTTTATCTGCACCTTTGAAGATATGCAGCAGTTGACCGTCGACCAACTGGTGAGCTGCATGGTCGGCCGCGATATCGACGACATCTACAACTACCGCCCCCGCGCCCATGGCGCTGAAGCGTTGCGGGTTAAGGGGCTGCTTGGCCACGGCGTCGTGGAGCCGGCTGAATTGGCTGTGCGATGTGGCGAAATTCTCGGGCTGTTTGGCCTGGTTGGCGCTGGGCGTACCGAGCTGCTGCGGTTGCTCGCGGGGCTGTCGCGCTGGGAAGCGGGGCAGATGGTGCTGGGCGATAAGCAAGTGACCTTCAAATCGCCCCGCGATGCGATAGCGGCCGGCGTGTTGCTATGCCCGGAAGACCGTAAGAAAGAAGGCATCGTGCCGCTGGCCAGCGTGGCCGAGAACATCAATATCAGCGCCCGCAGTCACCACGCCAAGGTGGCCGGCCTGATCAACAACAGTTGGGAGCGCAGCAACGCGCAGAAGCAGATCGCCGCGCTGAACATCCGCACCCCATCGGCCAGCCAACCCATCATGTTTCTCTCTGGCGGCAATCAGCAGAAAGCCATTCTCGGTCGCTGGCTTTCCATGCCGATGAAGGTGCTGCTGCTCGACGAGCCGACCCGCGGCATCGATGTCGGCGCCAAAGCCGAGATCTACCAGATCATTCACAGCCTGGCGGAGCGGGGCATCGCGGTGATCGTGGTGTCCAGCGATCTGATGGAGGTCATGGGTATTTCCGATCGGATTCTGGTGATGAGTGAAGGTGCCATTACCGGCGAACTGCTACGCGACCAGGCCGATGAAGCCCGGCTGCTGCAACTGGCCCTGCCGCGCACGCGCAATTGACCCGCGTGCGTCATTGAAAAGTCTTCGAGGTGTGTATGTCACAGGTTAAAAAAGCCAATGGAGTGTGGATGGGGCTGGGCCAGCGCAAGTTTTTTGACGACTGGGTGATGCTGCTGGCAGCGCTGGGAATCTTTGTGTTCTGCACCCTGTTCATCGACAACTTCCTCTCGCCGCTGAATATGCGTGGTCTGGGGTTGGCCATTTCCACCACCGGCATCGCCGCCTGCACCATGCTGTTTTGCCTGGCGTCGGGGCATTTCGATTTGTCGGTGGGTTCGGTGATTGCCTGCGCCGGGGTTGTGGCGGGAATCGTCATGCGTGACACCGACAGCGTCTTTCTTGGTGTCAGTGCGGCGCTGGCCATGGGTCTGTGCGTCGGCCTGATCAACGGCATCGTGATCGCCAAGCTGCGTATCAATGCGTTGATCACCACCCTGGCGACGATGCAGATCGTGCGGGGCCTGGCTTATATCTTTTCCAACGGCAAGGCGGTCGGGGTTTCCAACGAAGGCTTCTTTGTCTTCGGCAATGGTCAGCTGTTTGGCGTGCCGGTACCGATTGTGATCACCCTGGTGTGCTTTGTGTTCTTCGGCTGGCTGCTCAACTACACCACCTATGGGCGCAATACCCTGGCCATCGGTGGTAACCAGGAAGCGGCGGTGTTGGCGGGGGTGCATGTGGATCGCACCAAGATCATCATCTTTGCCGCCCATGGCCTGATCGGTGCCTTGGCTGGAGTGATTCTGGCCTCACGCATGACCTCGGGCCAGCCGATGATCGGCCAGGGTTTCGAACTGACGGTGATTTCTGCCTGTGTACTGGGCGGGGTGTCACTGAGCGGCGGGATTGGCATGGTGCGTCATGTGATTGCCGGGGTGCTGATTCTGGCCATTATCGAAAATGCGATGAACCTGAAGAACATCGACACCTTTTATCAATACGTCATTCGCGGCTCGATTTTGCTGGTGGCCGTGATCATCGACCGCCTCAAGCAGCGTTGAGCCTGGGCAGTGGCAGGGGCGAGCGGCCATAATGCTGCCCGCCGTTTCCCTTTGAAGGTTACCTATGCAGGACGACGACGGAAAAACTGCCGCTCCCACTGGCACCCAGACGCTGTTGCGCGGGCTCGCCGTGGTCCAGGCGGTAGCCAGCGGTGCCCGCGATCTGAAGCAGATCGCCCAACAGATCGGCACCACCCGCAGCACCACTCACCGTCTGGCCAGTTGCCTGGTGGACGAGCGCTACCTGCGGGTGGTGCCGCAGGTTGGTTATCTGCTCGGCCCCAAGCTGATCGAGCTGGGCTTTCAGGCGCGTGAGGCGCTGCCGTTGGTGGCCTTGGCCACACCGTTCCTCGATGGGCTGTCAGCGCTGACCGGTGACACCGTGCACTTGGCCATTCGCGAAGATGACGATGTGCTCTATCTGCACAAGAACCCGGGGCGCAATGGCCCGGAGATGCGCTCGCGCGTGGGCCACCGCATGCCATTGGCGCGCACAGGGATCGGCAAGGCGCTGATGCTCGATTGCTCGGCCCACGAGTGGCTGCGCCTGTTCCAGATCAGTCAGCCGGCCGGTGGCAAGAGTCTGCTGTGGCCGCAGCATCAGGAGGCGACCTGGGAGCAGTTTGAACAGCGCATGCGGGAGTATGTGGCGGGCAGCTATGCCTTCGATCTGGAGGACAACGAGCCTTCCATCCGTTGCGTGGCGGCACCGGTGCGCGACGCCAGTGGGCGGATTGTCGCCGCCATCAGTGTGGCCAGCACGGTTCCTTATATGTCGCTGGACAAGATGCAGGGGCTTATAGCTCCGGTGAAGAAGGCCGCGGCTGAGCTGTCGGCCGAGCTCGGCGGCTGAGTTTGT
Source organism: Pseudomonas sp. TE3786 (assembly GCF_054057335.1). NCBI lineage: Bacteria > Pseudomonadati > Pseudomonadota > Gammaproteobacteria > Pseudomonadales > Pseudomonadaceae > Pseudomonas > Pseudomonas sp. TE3786. The sequence continues at coordinate 71,735 of NZ_JBSRZF010000021.1, read as the reverse complement.
CCTTATATATAGAAAGGCCTTTTGTAAGCCGATTCAGAGTGTTTTCCCCGTTGACGACCTGTGTGGTGACTTCTTGAGTTTTCGCCACTAGAATGCATGCCCTTGATTCTGGGGCCGGAAACGGCCGGCTAACGTCTGTGCAACGAGGAATATCCATGCAAGTTTCTGTTGAAAATACTTCCGCTCTTGAGCGTCGTATGACCATTGGCGTTCCTGCTGAACGCATCGAGACCGAAGTAAACAAGCGTCTGCAGCAGACTGCACGCCGTGCCAAGGTCCCGGGCTTCCGCCCAGGCAAAGTGCCGATGAGCGTTATCCGTCAGCGTTACGAAGACGCTGCTCGCCAGGAAGCCCTGAGCGATCTGATCCAGGCCACCTTCTACGAAGCAGTGGTTGAGCAGAAGCTGAACCCGGCTGGCGCCCCTGCCGTACAGCCAAAAACCTTCGAAAAAGGCAAAGACCTCGAATACGTCGCCACCTTCGAAGTGTTCCCTGAGTTCCAGGTTGCCGGCTTCGACAGCATCGCCATCGAGCGCCTGCAAGCCGAAGTGGCTGATGCCGACCTCGACAACATGCTGGAAATCCTGCGCAAGCAGAACACCCGTTTCGAAACCGCTGAGCGCGCCGCGCAGAAAGACGACCAGGTCAACATCGACTTCGTCGGCAAAGTTGACGGTGAAGCTTTCGCTGGCGGCTCGGCCAAAGGCACTCAGCTGGTTATCGGTTCCGGCCGCATGATCCCTGGCTTCGAAGACGGCCTGGTAGGCGCCAAAGCAGGCGAAGAGCGCGTGCTGAAGCTGACTTTCCCAGCTGACTACCAGAACCTGGAACTGGCCGGCAAAGAAGCCGAGTTCACCGTTACCGTGAACAGCGTTGCCGAGCCGAAACTGCCTGAGCTGAACGACGACTTCTTCGCCCTGTTCGGCATCAAGGAAGGCGGCCTGGAAGGTTTCCGCACCGAAGTTCGCAAGAACATGGAGCGCGAACTGCGTCAGGCGATCAAATCCAAGGTTAAAAACCAAGTGATGGAAGGCCTGCTGTCGGCCAACCCGATCGAAGTGCCAAAGGCTCTGCTGAGCAACGAAGTTGACCGTCTGCGCGTACAAGCTGTGCAGCAGTTCGGTGGCAACATCAAGCCAGACCAACTGCCGGCCGAGCTGTTCGAAGAACAAGCCAAGCGCCGCGTTGTGCTGGGTCTGATCGTGGCTGAAGTGGTCAAGCAGTTCGAGCTCAAGCCAGACGAAGCCCGCGTTCGCGAAATGATTCAGGAAATGGCTTCGGCCTACCAAGAGCCTGAACAAGTCGTGTCCTGGTACTACAAAAACGACCAGCAACTGAACGAAGTCCGTTCGGTTGTACTGGAAGAACAAGTTGTAGATACTGTCCTGCAGAAGGCCAATGTGACCGATAAGCAGGTCTCTTACGAAGAAGCGGTCAAGCCGGCAGAAGCGCCACAAGCAGCCTGACCCCTACCGTCGTACGAGCAACCATAAGCCAGCCTTCGTGCTGGCTTATGTGTATTTGAGACATGACAAAAGCTAGGGAGCGTCGGATACATGTCCAGTAATCCTTTTATGCCGCAATCGCATGACATCCAGGCCGCTGGTGGTCTGGTGCCTATGGTTATCGAGCAGTCCGCCCGTGGCGAACGTGCTTATGACATCTACTCGCGCTTGCTCAAAGAGCGCGTGATTTTCCTCATCGGCCCAGTAGAAGACTACATGGCCAACCTGGTGGCAGCGCAGTTGCTGTTTCTGGAAGCGGAAAACCCGGACAAAGACATCCACCTCTATATCAACTCGCCAGGCGGTTCGGTGACTGCCGGTATGTCGATCTACGACACCATGCAATTCATCAAGCCTGACGTGTCCACCATCTGCATCGGCCAAGCCTGCAGCATGGGTGCCTTGCTGCTGGCTGGTGGCGCTGCGGGCAAGCGTTACTGCCTGCCGCACTCGCGCATGATGATTCACCAGCCGCTGGGCGGCTTCCAGGGCCAGGCCTCGGATATCGAGATTCACACCCGTGAAATCCTCACCATCCGCGACCGCCTGAACCAGATTCTGGCGCACCATACCGGTCAACCGATTGACGTCATCGCCCGTGATACCGACCGCGACAACTTCATGAGTGGCGAAGTCGCAGTGAATTACGGTCTGATCGATAAGGTTCTGAGCAAGCGGGAAATGGCTGCTCAGTAAACCTTTTGGCGGCGGTCAGTGATACACGGCCGCCTTGCGGGCTTGAAAATGCCCGCATTTGCCCTCATCTTGTGTTTCAAGCCTATCGGATTGGATTGAACGAATGACTGACACCCGCAACGGCGAGGACAACGGCAAACTGCTTTATTGCTCCTTCTGCGGCAAAAGCCAGCATGAAGTACGCAAATTGATTGCCGGCCCCTCGGTCTTTATCTGCGACGAGTGCGTTGACCTGTGCAATGACATCATCCGCGAGGAGGTGCAGGAAGCTCAGGCGGAAAGCAGTGCTCATAAACTTCCAGCCCCCAAGGAAATCAGCACAATCCTTGACCAGTACGTCATCGGTCAGGAACGAGCGAAAAAGGTTCTGGCGGTAGCGGTGTACAACCACTACAAGCGCCTAAACCAGCGCGACAAGAAAGACGATGTCGAGCTGGGTAAAAGCAACATTCTGCTGATTGGTCCGACCGGCTCGGGTAAAACCCTGCTTGCCGAGACCCTGGCACGTTTGCTGAACGTTCCGTTCACCATCGCTGACGCCACCACGCTTACCGAAGCGGGGTATGTCGGTGAAGACGTGGAAAACATCATTCAGAAGCTGCTGCAGAAATGCGATTACGACGTCGAGAAGGCCCAGATGGGCATTGTCTACATCGATGAAATCGACAAGATTTCGCGCAAATCCGACAACCCGTCGATTACCCGCGACGTTTCCGGTGAAGGCGTGCAACAGGCCTTGCTGAAACTGATCGAAGGTACGGTCGCTTCGGTTCCGCCACAAGGCGGCCGCAAGCATCCGCAGCAGGAGTTCCTGCAGGTCGATACCCGCAACATCCTGTTTATCTGTGGTGGCGCGTTCTCGGGTCTGGAAAAAGTCATTCAAGGGCGTTCGGCCAAAGGCGGCATCGGCTTCAATGCCGAGGTGCGCAGCATCGACCTGGGCAAGAAAGTCGGTGAGTCGCTGCGTCAAGTCGAACCTGATGACCTGGTCAAGTTCGGCCTGATTCCGGAGTTCGTTGGCCGCTTGCCGGTTATCGCAACCCTGGACGAGCTGGACGAGGCTGCGTTGATGCAGATCCTCACCGAGCCGAAGAACGCCCTGACCAAGCAATACGCCAAGCTCTTCGAAATGGAAGGTGTGGACCTGGAATTCCGTCCGGATGCCCTGAAGTCTGTCGCTCACCGGGCTCTGGAGCGCAAGACTGGCGCCCGTGGTCTGCGTTCCATTCTGGAAGGCGTTCTGCTCGACACCATGTATGAAATCCCCTCGCAAACCGAGGTGAGCAAAGTGGTGATCGACGAAAGCGTAATTGCCGGTACCTCCAAGCCGCTGCTGATTTACGAGAACAGCGAGCCGCCTGCGAAGGCCGCGCCAGACGCGTAAAACACGCTTGTCAGATGTTGAAAGCAAGGGGCCTGCGGGCCCCTTTGCTTTTCCTGCGCCAGCGCTTGTTTTTTGTTTGGGCTACCCCCATCTTAGGTCCAAGGGTATTCCCACCTGTTTACGGCCGAACGGCCGCCGTAGAGCTGAAAATCATGAAGACAACAGTCGAATTGCCTCTCTTGCCACTGCGTGATGTCGTGGTTTACCCACATATGGTGATCCCACTGTTCGTGGGGCGTGAAAAGTCCATTGAGGCCCTTGAGGCCGCCATGACGGGCGACAAGCAGATCCTGCTGGTAGCCCAGAAGAACCCCGCCGACGATGACCCGGCCGAAGACGCGCTCTATCGCGTCGGCACCGTCGCCACTGTTTTGCAATTACTGAAACTGCCGGATGGCACCGTCAAGGTACTGGTCGAAGGCGAGCAGCGCGGCTCTATCGAACGCTTTATCGAAATCGACGGCCATTGCCGTGCGCAAGTGGCATTGATCGACGAAGTCGACGCCGCTGAGCGTGAATCCGAAGTCTTTACCCGCAGCCTGCTGAGCCAGTTCGAGCAGTATGTGCAGCTGGGTAAAAAAGTGCCGGCCGAAGTGTTGTCTTCGCTGAATAGCATCGATGAGCCAAGCCGCCTGGTGGATACCATGGCCGCGCATATGGCGCTGAAGATCGAACAGAAACAGGAAATCCTCGAGATCACCGATCTGGCCCAGCGCGTCGAGCACGTGCTGGCTCTGCTGGATGCCGAGATCGACCTGCTGCAGGTCGAGAAGCGCATTCGCGGCCGGGTGAAAAAGCAGATGGAGCGTAGCCAGCGCGAGTACTACCTGAATGAGCAGATGAAGGCCATTCAGAAAGAACTCGGTGATGGCGATGAAGGCCACAACGAACTGGACGAGCTGAAAAAGCGCGTCGAGAACGCTGGTCTGACCAAAGAAGCCCACGCCAAGGCGCAGGCCGAGTTGAACAAACTCAAGCAGATGTCGCCGATGTCCGCCGAGGCCACTGTGGTGCGTTCGTACATCGACTGGCTGGTGAACGTGCCGTGGAAAGCGGAAAGCAAGGTGCGTCTGGATCTGGCCAAGGCGGAAGACATCCTGGATGCCGACCACTACGGTCTGGAAGAGGTCAAGGAGCGCATCCTTGAGTACCTCGCCGTGCAAAAACGCGTGAAGAAGGTCAAGGGGCCGGTACTCTGCCTCGTTGGGCCACCCGGTGTCGGCAAGACTTCCCTGGCGGAGTCCATTGCTCACGCCACCAACCGTAAATTTGTGCGCATGGCCCTGGGTGGCGTGCGTGACGAAGCGGAAATCCGCGGTCACCGTCGCACCTATATTGGTTCGATGCCGGGTCGTCTGATTCAGAAAATGACCAAGGTCGGTGTGCGCAACCCGCTCTTCTTGCTTGATGAAATCGACAAGATGGGCCAGGACATGCGCGGTGACCCCGCGTCGGCGTTGCTGGAGGTGCTCGATCCGGAGCAGAACCACAACTTCAACGATCACTATCTGGAGGTCGATTACGACCTTTCGGACGTAATGTTCCTCTGCACCGCCAACTCCATGAACATTCCGGCACCATTGCTGGACCGTATGGAGGTGATTCGTCTGCCCGGTTATACCGAGGACGAAAAGGTCAATATCGCGGTGAAGTACCTCGCGCCCAAGCAGCTGCAAGCCAACGGCTTGAAGAAAGGCGAGCTGGAGTTCGAAGAGGCGGCCATTCGCGACATGATCCGTTACTACACCCGCGAAGCGGGCGTGCGTAGCCTGGAGCGGCAAATCGCCAAGGTCTGCCGCAAGGCGGTGAAAGAGCACTTCCGCGAGAAGCGCATGAAAGTGCTGGTGGCTGCAGATTCGCTCGAGCATTTCCTGGGGGTGAGCAAATATCGCTACGGTCTGGCCGAACAGCAGGACCAGATTGGTCAGGTGACCGGCCTGGCATGGACGCAAGTGGGCGGCGAATTGCTGACCATCGAAGCGGCTGTGGTACCGGGTAAAGGACAGCTGATCAAGACCGGTTCGCTGGGTGATGTGATGGTCGAATCCATCACCGCTGCGCTCACTGTTGTGCGCAGTCGGGCCAAGAGTCTGGGGGTCGCTCTGGACTTCCACGAGAAGCGCGACATCCATATCCACATGCCGGAAGGGGCGACGCCTAAAGATGGCCCCAGCGCTGGCGTTGGCATGTGTACGGCGCTGGTTTCGGCCCTTACCCAGATACCGGTACGCGCCGATGTGGCGATGACCGGTGAGATCACCTTGCGTGGTCAGGTTTTGGCGATTGGTGGCTTGAAGGAAAAACTTCTGGCGGCGCATCGTGGTGGAATCAAGATCGTGATTATTCCCGAAGAGAACGTTCGTGATCTGAAAGAGATTCCAGAGAATATTAAGGCTGACCTGCAGATTAAACCGGTTAAATGGATTGACGAGGTCCTGCAAATTGCGCTGCAATACGCCCCGGAGCCCTTGCCCGATGCGGCTCCGGAGATGGTTGCAAAGGATGACAAGCGCGAGACTGATTCCAAGGAGCGAATTAGCACGCATTAGCCGGGGGGCTTCCTTGACACATTTTTAGAGCCCTTGTTATAAAGCGGCTCTTCTTGTGCCAAATGGCCTTCCAGCACCGTTTTTGCTTTCACCCAAAAATTAAGAAATAAACTCAAACAGGAATAAGGGGACTTAGAGTGAACAAGTCGGAACTGATTGATGCTATCGCCGCATCTGCTGATATCCCGAAAGCTGTAGCTGGCCGTGCGCTGGACGCAGTAATCGAATCCGTAACTGGCGCTCTCAAGGCTGGTGATTCGGTTGTACTGGTAGGCTTCGGTACTTTCGCTGTTAAAGAGCGTGCTGCTCGTACTGGCCGTAACCCACAGACTGGTAAGCCGATCAGCATCGCTGCTGCTAAGATCCCAGGCTTCAAAGCTGGTAAAGCTCTGAAAGACGCCGTTAACTAAGCGTCTTTCGGGTTTTGCCCACCTCGATCAGCTTCAACACTGATCGGGTCGCGAGGCGGTAGAGGAGGGTCGATTGGTTTTTGACCCCACTCTGAAGAGGCTCAACAGGAGCCTTGATCGCCCCGCCAGCTACGAGAAGGCGCATCCTCGGATGCGCCTTTCTTCTATCCGGATTCTACCCACGCTCCACGGCCGCTTATTTCAGTACGGTCGTTTCTGGGGGACGCATGCTGCAGAACATCAGGGACAATTCACAAGGCTGGATTGCCAAGACCATTATCGGTGTCATTGTTGCCTTGATGGCATTCACTGGCATCGAGGCTATTTTCACTTCGAAGAACAGCACGCAACAGGCTGCCAAGGTCAACGGTGAAGAAGTCAGTCAGAACGAACTGAGCCAGGCGGTGGAAGCCCAGCGTCGTCAGTTGATGCAACGCCTCGGTAAGGATTTCGACGCGTCCTTGCTGGACGACAAACTGCTGCGCGAAGCCGCATTGAAAGGCTTGATCGAGCGCAAATTGCTGCTGCAAAGCGCCAAAGATGCCCACCTCGCTTTCTCTCAAGCTGCTCTTGATCAGCAGATTGTGAACACCCCGGATTTCCAACAGAACGGTGTATTCAGCCCAGAGCGTTTTGATCAGTTCATCCGCCAGTGGGGTTACACCCGCCTGCAATTCCGCCAGATGCTTGAGCAGGAGATGATCCTCACTCAACTGCGCAGTGGTTTGGCTGGCAGTGGTTTTGTCACCGACGACGAAGTGTCGAACTTCGCCCGTCTGGAAAAACAGACCCGCGATTTCGCCACGCTGACCCTCAAGGCTGATCCCAAGTCGGTGAAGCTGGCTGACGACGAAGTCCAAGCCTACTACGACAAGAACGCTAGCCAGTTCATGAGCCCGGAACAGGTCGTACTCGACTACATCGAGCTGAAGAAAGAAGCCTTCTTCGGCAAGGTCGAAGTCAAGGATGAAGACCTGCAAGCGGCTTATCAGCAAGAGATCGGCAACCTGGCCGAGCAACGTGAAGCGGCGCATATCCTCATCGAGGTGAACGACAAGCAGAGCGACGCGCAAGCCAAGGCCAAGATCGACGAAATCAAGCAGCGTTTGGACAAAGGCGAAGACTTCGCCAAACTGGCCAAGGAGCTGTCTGATGATCCGGGTTCCAAGGCCACTGGTGGCGACCTCGGTTATGCCGGTAAAGGCGTCTATGACCCTGCTTTCGAAGAGGCACTGTATGCCTTGAACAAAGGCGCGGTATCGGCACCGGTACGTAGCAGCTACGGCTGGCACGTGATCAAGCTGCTGGGCGTGCAGGCACCGGAAATTCCGACCCTGGCCAGTCTCAAAGACAAGCTGACCCGCGAGCTGAAAACCGCTCAGGTCGAGCAGAAGTTTGTGGAAGCCAGCAAGGCCCTGGAAGACTCGGCGTTCGAAGCTTCAGACCTCAGCCAGCCGGCTCAGGAACAAGGTCTGCAAGTCAAAACCACCGCTGCCTTCGGGCGTGAAGGTGGCGAAGGCCTGACCGCCAATCGCCAGGTTCTGCTAGCGGCGTTCAGCCCGGAAGTCCTGGAAGAGGGCTCCAATAGCGGCGCCATCGAACTGGATCCGGACACTGTGGTGATTGTGCGTGTCAAAGAGCACAAGAAGCCTGAGCAGCAGCCGTTGGAAAACGTCACTGCCGCCATTCGCGATCACCTGATTCAGCTGCGCGCTGGCGAAGCCGTGGAAGCCAAGGGCAAGGCCCTGTTGGCTGACCTGCGTGACGGCAAGACGCCGGTTGCCCAGGCTAAGGGTGAGCAAGGTTGGAAAGTGGTCGAAGCCGCTACCCGCAGTCAGGAAGGTATTGAGCCAAGCGTGCTGCAGGCGCTGTTCCGCATGAGCAAGCCTGAGGCCGCCGACAAGTCCACCTTCACCGGCGTGACCCTGGCTAATGGCGACTACGTGGTCATTCAGCTCAAAGGTGTCAGCGAGCCGAAAGACGGCCTGAGCGAAGAGGACAAGGCTATGTACCGCCGTTTCCTCGCCTCGCGCAGCGGTCAGCAAGACTTCGCGGCGTTCCGCGCGGAGTTGGAGTCCAAGGCCAAGATCGAACGTTTCTGATAGTCGATTAACGCCCACAAAAAACCCCGCCCAGTGCGGGGTTTTTTGTGGGCGTTAATCGACTCATCGGCTTCCGGGGCGTCGGCCATGCGGCGTTGAAAGCCGACTTTAAATGCTCACGTACTCAAGTACGCTGCGCTTTAAAATCGACTTTCGCCGCTCGCCCTGCGGGCCAGCCTACGGCTGTACTCCCGATGGTCGTTGGTCCTGACCTCTCGATCGAATTAAGGCCACAACCGCCAGAGCTGTAGGAGCAGCTTTAGCCGCGATGCTCTTGAGATCAAAAGCATCGCGGCTGAAGCTGCTCCTACGGTGTATGCTGCGCCGACAAAAAAGGGCCGCTCAATGAGCGGCCCTTTTCGTTTCAACGAAGCACTTACTCTTCGATGCTACCCATGGCAGTGGTGTTGAAACCACCATCCACGTAAGTGATTTCACCGCTGATACCCGAAGCCAGATCCGAGCACAGGAAGGCGCCGACGTTGCCGACTTCGTCGATGGTGACGTTGCGACGCAGCGGGGTTTGCGCTTCGTTGGCGGCGAGCATCTTGCGGAAGCTTTTGATGCCGGACGCGGCCAGGGTGCGGATCGGGCCGGCGGAGATGCAGTTCACGCGAGTGCCTTCCGGGCCCAGGCTGCCGGCCAGGTAACGTACGCCGGCTTCCAGGCTGGCCTTGGCCATGCCCATCACGTTGTAGTTGGGCATGGTGCGCTCGGCACCGAGGTAGGAGAGGGTGAGCAGGCTGCCGTTGCGGCCTTTCATCAACTCGCGACCGGCTTTGGCCAGGGCCACGAAGCTGTAGGCGCTGATGTCGTGGGCGATGCGGAAGCCATCACGGGTGGTCACTTCGGTGAAGTCGCCGTTCAGCTGGTCGCCGGGGGCGAAGCCAACCGAATGGACGATCACGTCCAGACCATCCCACTTCTTGCCCAGCTCGACGAAGACGTTGGCGATTTCTTCATCGCTGGCCACATCGCACGGGAAGCACAGCTCGGGGCTCGAGCCCCAGCCGGCGGCGAATTCTTCGACACGGCCCTTGAGCTTGTCGTTCTGATAGGTGAAGGCGAGTTCAGCACCCTCGCGATGCATGGCGGCAGCGATGCCGGATGCGATGGACAGTTTGCTAGCGACACCGACGATCAGTACGCGCTTACCGGCGAGAAAACCCATGGTGTTATTCCTCTTCCTGCTTTCAAGGATTAATCGGCAGTGGCTGGGGCCAGGAAAGCGGCCTCCAGCAACTGCTGCGTATACACATGTTGCGGGGCGGCGAAGATGGCTTCGGCTGGCCCCTGTTCCACAACCCGACCCTGCTTGACCACCATCAAGTGATGGCTCAGCGCCTTGACCACCGCCAGGTCATGGCTGATGAACAGGTAGGTCAGGTTGTACTTGCGCTGCAGCGATCGCAGTAATTCCACCACCTGGCGCTGCACGGTACGGTCCAGTGCCGAGGTGGGTTCATCCAGCAGAATCAATGCCGGCTTGAGCACAAGTGCCCGGGCGATGGCGATTCGCTGCCGTTGCCCACCGGAAAACTCATGGGGGTAGCGGTGCCGGGTGTCCGGATCCAGACCTACCTCCACAAGCGCATCGATTATTGCCTGCTCCTGTTCTTCTTCGCTGCCCATCTTATGGATGCGCAGCCCTTCACCGATGATCTGACACACCGACATCCGCGGGCTCAGGCTGCCGAACGGGTCCTGAAACACCACCTGCATCTGCCGCCGCAAAGGCCGCACCTGATGCTGAGTCAGGCCGTGCAGGTCCTGGCCTTGAAAGCAGATGGCACCCTTGCTGGCGATCAGCCGCAAGATTGCCAAGCCGAGGGTGGACTTGCCGGAACCACTCTCGCCGACGATGCCCAGGGTCTGGCCCTGATGCAGGCTGAAGTTGATGCCGTCCACCGCTTTCACATGATCGACCGTCTGGCGCAGCAGGCCTTTCTTGATCGGAAACCACACCCGCAGGTCATCGACTACCAGCACTGGCTTGCCTGCCGCGTTGGCGACCGGCTTGCCGCTGGGCTCGGCTCCGAGCAACTCCTGGGTATAAGGATGCTGCGGATTGGAGAACAGCTCATCGCATGACGCCTGTTCGACGATCACTCCGCGCTGCATGACACATACGCGGTGAGCAATTCGTTTCACCAGGTTGAGATCGTGGGTAATCAGCAGCAACGCCATGCCCAGGCGCGCCTGCAAATCCTTGAGCAATTCGAGGATTTTCAGCTGCACGGTTACATCCAGCGCCGTGGTCGGTTCGTCGGCAATCAGCAGCTCCGGCTCGTTGGCCAGGGCCATGGCAATCATCACCCGCTGCCGCTGGCCGCCGGAGAGCTCGTGTGGCAGTGCTTTCAGGCGTTTGTGCGGCTCGGGTATGCCCACCAGCTCCAACAGCTCCAGGGTGCGCTTGGTGGCGGCTTTACCGGTGAGGCCTTTGTGCAGGGCCAGCACCTCGTTGATCTGTTTCTCGATGCAATGCAGCGGATTGAGCGAGGTCATCGGCTCCTGAAAGATCATGGCGATGCGGTTGCCACGGATATGCCGCAGCTTTTTCTCGCTGGCCGTCAGCAGGTCGTGGCCGGCATAGCGAATACTGCCTGCTGGATGCCGCGCGAGCGGGTAGGGCAGCAGGCGCAGAATCGAGTGGGCGGTCACCGATTTGCCCGAACCGCTTTCACCCACCAACGCCAGGGTTTCACCACGGCGGATATCGAAGCTGAGGTCATGCACCACGCATTGGCTGCTGTTGCCGGTGACGAATTCGACCGCCAGATCACGCACTTCGATAAGGTTTTCCGGGGCCGTGTTTTGCTTGAGCTCAGCCATGTTATTTCCTCGGGTCGAAGGCATCGCGAGCAGCCTCGCCGATAAACACCAACAGGGTCAGCATCAGGCCCAGCACGGCAAAGGCGCTGATCCCCAGCCAGGGTGCCTGGGTGTTGGATTTGCCCTGGGCGACCAATTCACCGAGGGACGGCGAGCCGGCCGGCAGGCCGAAACCGAGGAAGTCCAGCGCGGTGAGGGTGCCGATGGCACCGGTGAGAATAAACGGCATAAAGGTCATGGTGCTGATCATGGCGTTGGGCAGGATATGGCGGAACATGATGCCGCCGTTCTCCATACCCAGAGCGCGCGCCGCACGCACGTATTCCAGGTTGCGCCCTCGAAGGAACTCGGCGCGCACCACGTCCACCAGGGTCATCCACGAGAACAGCAGCATGATGCCCAGCAGCCACCAGAAGTTGGGCTGCACAAAGCTGGCGAGAATGATCAGCAGGTAGAGCACCGGCAGGCCCGACCAGACCTCGAGAAAGCGCTGGCCCAGCAGGTCGACCCAGCCGCCGTAAAAGCCCTGCAGCGCGCCGGTGACCACGCCGATGATCGAGCTGAAAATGGTCAGCGTCAGGGCGAACAGTACGGAAATGCGGAAGCCATAGATCACCCGCGCCAGTACATCACGGCCCTGGTCATCGGTGCCCAGCAGGTTGTCCGCCGAAGGTGGTGCGGGGGCCGGCACCTTGAGGTCGTAGTTGATGGTGGAGTAGCTGAACGGGATCGGCGGCCAGACGGTAAAGCCGTCTTTGGCGGCGATCAGCTCGCGCATATAGGGGCTCTTGTAGTTGGCTTCGAGAGGGAATTCGCCGCCAAAGGTGGTTTCCGGGTAACGCTTGAGCACCGGGAAATACCAGCCGCCGTCGTAATGCACCAGCAGCGGTTTGTCGTTGGCGATCAGCTCGGCACCCAGGCTCAGCCCAAACAGAATCACGAACAGCCACAGCGACCACCAGCCTCGCTTATGCGCCTTCAGGCGCTCGAAGCGGCGACGGTTGAGGGGTGACATTTTCAATCCAGTGCCCACGCTCAACCCTCCCGATTGGCAAAGTCGATCCGTGGATCGACCAAGGTGTAGGTGATGTCGCCGATCAGCTTCACCACCAGACCCAGCAAGGTGAAGATAAACAGCGTGCCGAAAACGATCGGATAGTCGCGGTTGATCGCCGCTTCAAAGCTCATCAGGCCCAGGCCGTCGAGGGAGAAGATCACCTCGATCATCAGCGAGCCGGTAAAGAAGATGCTGATAAATGCCGAGGGGAAACCGGCAATGATCAACAGCATGGCGTTGCGAAATACATGGCCGTAGAGAATCGCATTGTTGGTCAGGCCCTTGGCCCGGGCGGTCACCACATACTGCTTGTTGATCTCGTCGAGAAAGCTGTTTTTGGTCAGGAAGGTGAGGGTGGCGAAGTTGCCGATCACCAGCGCGGTCACCGGCAGCGCCAGGTGCCAGAAGTAATCCAGCACCTTGCCAGCCAGGCTGAGCTGGTCGAAGTTGTTCGAGGTCAGGCCGCGCAGGGGAAACCAGTCGTAATAGCTGCCGCCGGCAAACAGCACGATCAGCAGAATGGCAAACAGGAACGCCGGAATCGCATAGCCGACGATGATCGCCGAGCTGGTCCACACATCGAAGGTGCTGCCGTTGCGCATGGCCTTGCTGATGCCCAGCGGGATGGACACCAGGTACATGATCAAGGTGCTCCACAGCCCGAGGGAAATGGACACCGGCATTTTCTCCACGATCAGATCCACCACCTTGGCATCGCGGAAGAAGCTGTTGCCGAAATCGAACTGGGCGTAACTCTTGAGCATCAGCCAGAAGCGTTCCGGGGCGGGCTTATCGAAGCCGTACATCTTCTCGATTTCTTTCACCAGCTCCGGGTCCAGGCCTTGGGCACCGCGGTAGTTGGAGCCGGCCACCGAGACCTCGGCACCGCCGCCGGAAATGCGGCTGGTGGCACCCTCGAAGCCTTCCAGCTTGGCGATCATCTGCTCTACCGGTCCGCCGGGCGCGGCCTGGATGATGACGAAATTGAGCAACAGAATGCCCAGCAGGGTCGGGATGATCAGCAGCAGACGCCGCAGAATATAGGCAAGCATTTATTCGGTTTCCTTGGGCGCTGCTTCTGCGGGCGCTTGCGCCGCCGGTGCGGCAGAGTTGCCCACGGCCTTCTCGCTGCTTTGCCACCAGGTCAGCATGCCGACGTCGTATTTCGGCGAAATGGCAGGCCGGCCGAATTTATTCCAGTGGGCGATGCGGAAGGTGTCGATGTAATAGTTGGGAATCACATAGTTGCCCCACAACAGCACCCGGTCGAGGGCGCGGGCATGGGTGATCAGGCTTTTGCGCGAGTCGGCGCGAATCAGGCCCTCCACCAGGGTGTCGATGGCCGGGTCACGCAGGCCGATGAAGTTGCGGCTGCCCGGGCTGTCGGCGCTGCTGGAGTGCCAGTATTCGCGTTGCTCGTTGCCCGGCGAGTTGGACTGCCCCCAGGTGGCGGTGGTCATGTCGAAATCCCGCGAGCGCAGGCGGTTCACATACTGCGAGGCGTCGACGCGGCGAATCTGCATGTCGATACCCAGCTCCGCCAGGTTGCGCATGAATGGCAGCAGCACACGTTCCAGGTTGAGCTGGTAGAGCATGAATTCGAACGTCAGCGGCTGGCCGTCGGGGCCGACCATCTTGTCGTTTTCGATCTTGTAGCCGGCTTCCAGCAGAAGCTTGTAGGCCTTGCGCTTCTGCTCGCGGATCATGCCGTCGCCAGCGGTGACCGGCGATTTGAATACCTCGGTGAACACCTGCTCGGGAATCTTCCCGCGCAGCGGTTCCAGCAGCTTCAGCTCGGCCGCATCTGGCAGCTCGTGGGCGGCCATGTCGGAGTTTTCGAAGTAGCTGCTGTTGCGCTTGTAGGAGCCGAAGAACAGCTGCTTGTTCGACCACTCGAAGTCGAACAACAGGCTGATCGCCTCACGCACCCGCGGGTCTTGGAATTTCGTTCGGCGAATGTTGAAGGCGAACGACTGCATGCCCACCGAGTTCTGGTTTTGCAGCGCTTCCTTGATGATGCGGCCGTCACGCAAGGCGGGGCAGTCGTAACCGGTGGCCCAGTCCTTGGCCGAGTATTCGAGGTTGAAGTCGAACTGGCCGGCTTTGAACGCTTCCAGGGCCACCGACATGTCGCGGTAGTAGTCGACCTGAATGGTGTCGAAGTTGTAGTAGCCGCGGCTCACCGGCAGGTCCTTGCCCCACCAATCCTTGACCCGCTCGAAGCGGATGCTGCTGCCGGCTGATACCTGGGTGATGCGGTACGGGCCGCTGCCCAGTGGCACTTCCAGGTTTGCCTTGTTGAAATCGCGGGTGGCCCACCAGTGCTTGGGCAAAATCTGCAGCTGGCCAATGATCAGCGGTAGCTCGCGGTTGCCTGGGTGTTTGAAATCGAAGCGCACGGTCAGCGGCGCTTCGGCCACCACCTTGTCGACGTCCGCGTAGTAGTTGCGGTACATCGGGTCGCCGCTTTTCAGCAGAGTGTTGAAGGTGAAGATCACGTCGTCGGCGGTTACCGGTGTGCCGTCGTTGAAGCGCGCTTTGGGGTTGAGGAAGAAGCGCACATAACTGTCGTCGGCGGCTTTCTCGATCTTTTCCGCCAGCAGGCCGTATTCGGTAAAGGGCTCGTCGGGGGAGTGGTAGGTCAGGCTGTCATACAGCAGGCCCAGTTGCGCCGCCTGGTTGCCCTTGGGAATGAACATATTGAGGCTGTCGAAGCCGCCAGTGGACGACATTCGGAACGTCCCGCCCTTGGGCGCATCCGGGTTCACGTAATCAAAGTGTTTGAAGTTGGCCGGGTACTTAGGCGCTTCGTCGTACAGGGTGATGGCATGTTGCGGCGCTGCAGCGGCTGCCAGGCAGAAACCGGCGAGCAGGGCGCCGCTGCCGACGCGCAGCACGGTGCGCAAAAACAAAGTCATAGAGCCTTCTCCGTAGGCTTCAGCCACCAGGCGCGTAACCCGAGGGTGTAGGGCGGTGTGGTGACGAAGGCGAACCGATTGCGGTACGCCAGGCGGTGGTAGTTGAGGTACCAGTTGGGAATCATGTAGTGCTCAGCCAGCAGCACGCGGTCCAGGGCGCGGGTGGCGGCCACCTGTTCATCGCGGGTCTGGGCGGCCAGCAGGCTTTCCAGCAGGCTGTCGACCACCGGGCTGCGCACGCCGGCGTAGTTCTTGCTGCCTTTGACGCTGGCCTGACTGGAGTGGAAGTACTGCCATTGTTCGAGGCCGGGGCTGAGGTTTTGCTGCAGCGTCATCAGAATCATGTCGAAGTCGAATTGGTCCAGCCGCTGTTTATATTGTGCCCGGTCGACGGTGCGCAAGTTTGCCTGCACACCAATGCTGGCGAGGTTTTCCATATAGGGCTGGAGGATGCGTTCGAGGTTGGGGTTGACCAGCAACAGCTCGAAGCGCAGCGGTTCACCCTTGGCGTTTTGCAGGCGCTGGCCGTTGAGTTTCCAGCCAGCGTCGGCCAATAGACCCAAGGCGCGCCTGAGGGTTTCGCGGGGCACGCCATTGCCTTGGGTTTTTGGCACCGTAAACGGCGTGCTGAACAGACTGGCCGGCAGCTGTTCGCGGAACACCGAAAGCAGCAACCACTCCTGACCCTCGGGTTTGCCACTGGCGCTGAACTCGCTATTGGGGAAATAGCTGGTGGCCCGGCTGTAGGCATCATTGAACAGGGTGCGATTAGTCCACTCGAAATCCAGCATCAGGCCCATGGCTTCGCGCACCTTGGCATCGGCGAAAGTCGGCCGCCGGGTGTTCATAAACAGGCCCTGGGTCTGGGTGGGGATCTGGTGCGGAATCTGCGCGCGGATCACATCGCCGCGCTTTACCGCCGGAAAGCGGTAGCCGTTGGCCCAGTTCTTCGCCTGGTGCTCGATATAGAAGTCGAACTCGCCGGCCTTGAAGGCTTCGAACGCTACGTCGCTGTCGCGGTAGAACTCCACTTCCATGCGATCGAAATTGTACTTGCCGCGGTTTACCGGCAGGTCTTTGCCCCACCAGTCTTTCACCCGCTCGAATACCAGGCTGCGCCCCGGCGATACGGCGGTAATCCGGTAGGGACCGCTGGTCACCGGCGGATCGAAAGTGGTGGCCTTGAAGTCGCGGTCTTTCCAGTAATGCTGGGGCAGGATCGGCAGCTCACCCAGGCGCAGGATCAGCAGCGGATTGCCGGCGCGCTTGAGCACGAAGCGGATGCGCTGGCGACTGAGAATATCCACCCGCGCCACTTCCTGCAGGTTGGTGCGGTACTGTGGATGCCCCTGTTTAAGCAGGGTGCGGTACGAAAACGCCACGTCGTAGGCGGTAATTGGCTTGCCATCGTTGAACCGCGCTTCCGGGCGCAGGTTGAACACCACCCAACTGCGGTCTTCGCTGTATTCAACGGACTTGGCGATCAGCCCATAACTGGAGGCGGGTTCGTCGCCAGAAGGGTCATACTGGCCGGTGCCCGCCATCAGTGGTTCATTCAGCTCGCCAATGCCGTACTGAGCGAAGTTGGGAGTAGACGAAGGGCTGCTACCCTTGAAGGTATAAGGGTTTAGAGTGTCGAAGGTGCCAAATGCCATCACGCGGATCGTGCCGCCTTTGGGCGCGTCGGGGTTAACCCAAGCGAAGTGGGTAAAGCTGGCGGGGTACTTGAGTGTGCCGAACTGGGCATAACCATGGCTTTCGCTGATGGTCGCGAAAGCAGGAACGCACATAGCCAGACTCAGGATTAGCGAAAGGAGGCAACGCATCAGGCTAGGTGGTCCGTTCCATAGCGGCATTGAGCTTCGTGTTGGTACAGTAACAGCTTGTATCCGCTGGAAAAAGAGAAAGCCCAGAGGCCTGTTCCAAGGGCCGATGGCGACAATGAAAGAATGCTTTGCGAGGTTTTTATCTTGGCAACACGCACCCATGGATTGCAGTCATGGATTGATCGTTTGAATCAGGCTGAGTTACCGGCATTGGCCGCCGTAGTACAGGACTTGCACCATCTGGCCCAAGCAGAAAAATCGTCGGTGCAGCAACTGGCCAATCTGTTGTTACGTGACGCCTCGCTGACCTCCAAGGTGCTGCGCGTGGGCAACAGCGTGTACTACAACCCCGCCCAGGAACAGATACGCACCATCTCCCGCGCCATCGTGCTGATCGGCTTCGACAATGTGCGCCTGATCGGCCTGTCGGTCAGTCTGATCGACGGCCTGTTGGGTCGCGCGCCCAGCGAACAGCTGCATGAGCTGCTCGCCCGCTCATTTCACGCCGCGGTGCAGGCGCGCAACATGGCCGGCTACGTGCTGACAAAAAACCAGGAAGAAGTGTTTATCGCCGCCTTGCTCTACCACCTCGGTGCCCTGGCGTTCTGGGGTTGCGCCGGTGAGCAGGCCGACGAGCTGGCCACGGCGCTGGCCCGACCCGGTGTCGTTGAAGATGAAGTGGTGCGTGAGGTGTTGGGTACCAGCTTTCGCCACCTGACCCAGGGCCTGGTGAAAAGCTGGAACCTCGGCGAAATCGCCAGCTTGGCGCACAACAGCAACAACCATAACGACCCCGCCGCCTTTGCCGTACACCTGGGCGCGAGGATCAGCGAAGCGGCTCTGGACGGCTGGGCTTCGCCAGAGATGGAAGGCCTGGTGCAGCAAATGGCGACCTTTACCGGCATCACCCCCGAAGAAGCCCTGCAACAGATCCTCGACAGCGCCGACGAAGCCGTGAAAGTGGCGGCCACCTTTGGTGCCAGCTCCTTGTGCCGGTTGATTCCCTCCACCGACCCGGAGCTGATCCGCACTCAGCAGGAACAACGCAAGGCGCGCCTGCTGCAACCGGACCTGCTGGTGCTGCAACAGTCGCTGCAAGACCTCGGCATGATGGTGTCCAAGCGTGCCGACATCGGCTTGATTCTCGACAGCCTATTCAAAGGCCTGCACCAGGGTGCCGGGCTGGAACGGGTGATGCTGGCGGTATTGGCCGAAGAGCAGACGCGCTTCAAGGTCAAACGTGCCGTAGGCGAGAAGACCGAGCGTTGGGTGAGCGAGTTCGTGCTGCCGGCCGAACAACCTGAACAGCCGCATATCTTCAGTTACGTGCTGCGCCACCGCGAGGCGCTCTGGATGGGCGTGCCGGCCAGCTACAACCTCAACGAACTGGTCACCCAACCGATTCGCCAATGGCTGGGGCAAGGCATGTTCTTTATTGCGCCGCTGATGGCGGGAACCCGGCAGATTGGCGTGCTCTACGCCGACAGCCGGATTTCCGGGCGGGCGCTCAAGCATGAGCAGTTTGTGGCGTTTCAGCGCTTTACCCAGCTGACGGGGCGGTGTCTGGAGGCGTTGACCAAGAAGTAGCTGGGCGGGAGGCTCGACACTGGGGAGATTCTGGGTCCCAGCCTACGCTGGGACGACGGAGGATTCGGCACAGACATCCGTCATCCCGAATCGTCGGACCTCAGCGCAGGCTGGGATCCAGTGAACTAGCGGTCAGTGAGGTACAGGGTAATCGTCTGCCCAGGCGTCAGATCATGCGTCGTCTTCGGATTCCACGTCTTGAGGTTCTGCATCTCAACGTTGAAGCGCTTGGCGATCATGTACATCGAGTCGCCTTTCTGCACCTTGTAGTAGGTGACGGTTTCACGGCCTTGCGCCGGGCTGTTCTTGGCGATGCTGCGAATGACTTGCTGGGTGCCTTGCAGCGCCAGGGTCTGGCCAGGCTTCACGGCGTTGTTGGGCATGTTGTTCCAGCGGCGCAGGTCGGCGACATCCAGCTTGTTGGCTTTGGCGATCTGCCAGAGGTTGTCACCGTTTTTCACCGTATAGCTCTTCAGCTTGACGCTGGTGGTGGTGCTACTGGCCACGGCGCTGGGCTTGGTATTGCTGACCGGGAACGGCGACGGTGCAGCGCCAGCGGCCACCGGAATGGTCAGGGTCTGGCCGACGCTGAGGTTGTTCCCCGATAGCGCGTTGGCTTCTTTCAGATCATCGGTGGACAGCTGATAGCGACTGGCGATGCCATGCAGGCTGTCGCCCTTGCGCACGCGGTATTCCTGGAAGTCGGTGATATCCGACGGTTGAATCTGCGCCAGCGTCTCGGTCAGGCGCTGCGCCTTTTCCGTGGGTACCAACAGGTGCGACGGGCCGCCGCGGGTGATCTGCCGCTTGAAGGCGGGGTTGAGCTGAATCAGCTCGTCACGATCCATATCCGCCATCGCCGCCACGCGGGTGAGGTCCATCGGCTTATCGAACTCCACCACTTCAAAGTAGGGCTCGTTGGCGATGGGGTTGAGGTTGATGCCATAAGCCGCCGGGGCATTTACCAGCTGCGAGAGGGCCAGCAGCTTGGGCACGTAATCCTGGGTTTCCTTGGGCAGCGGCAGGTTCCAATAGTCGGTCGGCAGGCCCAGGCGCTGGTTGCGTTCGATGGCGCGGCTCACCGTGCCTTCGCCGGCGTTATAGGCGGCCAGGGCCAGCAGCCAGTCGCCGTTGAACATTTCATGCAGGCGCGACAGGTATTCGATGGCGGCGTTGGTCGAGGCAGTAATGTCGCGGCGGCCGTCGTACCAGGTGGTCTGCTGCAGGTTGAAGTTGCGCCCGGTGGACGGGATGAACTGCCACAGACCCACCGCATCGCTGCGCGACAGGGCAAAGGGGTTGTAGGAGCTTTCAATCACCGGCAGCAGGGCCAGTTCCAGCGGCATATTGTTGGCTTCCAGGCGCTCTACCACGTAATGGATATAGAGGCTGCCACGGCCGCTGGCGCTTTCCAGGTAAGAGGGCTTGCTGGCGAACCACAGGCGCTGTTGCTCGATGCGCGGGTTGATGCCGATTTCATCCTGCAGCTTGAAGCCGGCGCGCATGCGATCCCACATGTCCTGGGGTTTGTCGCTGCCGGGGGTGTCGGTCATCCACTCGGGCGGCTGGGTGCGGCTGCTCAGGGCGACATTGCCGGAGGCGCTGCCATCAGGGTTGCCGCCGGTGCTCTGACAACCCGCCAGAATGGCCGCGAAGACAACCGGAAGCGCACGAGCCAGACGGGCCAATGTGTCGAATTTCCGGGACTTCTGGGCGATTGACAGCATTGGCGGCGGGTGTGATCCGGGCAAAAAGATCGGGCGATTCTAGGAACGCCGCCTAATATGGTCAAGTTTTAACCGGCTGCCTGGTTAGGCACCAATGGACTTAAAACTGGTCTTTCCACGCCCGCAGGCGAGCAAACACCTCGCTTGGCTGGCGCTGAGCGGTGCCGTCCCGTTCGTCGATTTTTGCGACCACGTTGGCAACCTCGCTGCGCAGAAACGGATTGGTTGCCCGCTCCAGGGCCAGGTTCGACGGCAGGCTGATGGTGCCTTCCTCACGCCAGGCGGTTACCTGGGCCAGGCGCGCGCTGACGTCCGGATTGTTCGGCTCCACAGCCTGGGCGAAGCGCAGGTTGCTCAGGGTGTATTCGTGGGTGCAATAAATAGCGGTAGTGTCTGGCAGCGCGGCCAGGCGGCTGAGGGAGGTGAACATCTGCTCCGGCGTGCCCTCGAACAAGCGGCCGCAGCCGGCGGCGAACAGGGTGTCGCCACAGAACAGCAGCGGCACGCTGGCGGCGGTTGGTGCCTCGGCCACGTAGTAGGCGATATGGCCCAGGGTGTGGCCGGGCACGGTGAAGATGCGCAGGGTCAGGCCCAGCACTTCGATCTGGTCGCCGTCATCCAGCGCCACATCGCGGCCCGGAATCTTTTCCTGCGCCGGGCCATAGACCTTGGCCCCGGTGGCGGTTTTCAATTGCTCGACGCCGCCGACATGGTCGAAGTGGTGGTGGGTGACCAGAATATCGCTCAGCTGCCAGCCTGGGTGCGCTTGCAGCCAGGCGAGAACCGGGGCGGCATCGCCGGGGTCTACCACGGCGCAGCGCTGGTTGGCAGTGTCTTGTAACAACCACAGGTAGTTGTCATTGAAAGCGGGTAGGGCATCGATCTGTATCATCGTCGGGTCGCCAAGCTATCGGTATTGGCGCATCTTACTGCAATGCCGGTGGAGCACAGAGAGGCGGTTATGACGGACAAGGCTTTCGCTCAAGCGGACCCCGATTGGCTCGAGCTGATCAGCGCCGCCCGTGGCTGGCTCAACGGCCCGCTGGGGCAGATGATGCTCGGCGAAGAGCGGCGGCTGCTCGAAGACGAGCTGGGGCGTTTCTTCGGCGGCTACCTGGTGCACTACGGCCCCCACGCGGAAAAACCGCCGGGGGCCAAACAGATTCAACGCTGCGTGCATATCGGCGCGCCACTGCCCGGTGCCGAGATCGTCTGTGAAGAGCAGGCCTGGCCGCTGACCGAATCGGCCGCCGACGTGCTGGTGCTGCAACATGGCCTGGACTTCTGCCTGTCGCCCCACGGCCTGCTCCGCGAAGCCGCCCGCAGCGTGCGGCCCGGCGGCCATCTGATCATCATCGGCATCAACCCCTGGAGCGCCTGGGGCCTGCGCCATGTGTTCGCCCGCGATGCCCTCGGCGATGCCCGCTGCATCGCCCCCAACCGGGTGACCGACTGGCTGCGCCTGCTGGGCTTTGCGCTGGAGAAACGCCGCTTCGGGTGCTATCGTCCGCCGCTTGCCGGAGCAGCCTGGCAATCGCGCCTGAGTCGCCTGGAACAATGGGGCGGCGCCTGGCAGATGCCGGGGGCAGGCTTCTATCTATTGGTGGCGCGCAAACTGGTGATCGGTTTGCGCCCATTGCGTCAGGCACAGCGAGCGCCCATGGGCAAGCTGATGCCCATGCCGGTGGCCAAGGTCAGCCGGCGTGATTCAAACCGTGATACTTGAGCTGCGGAATCAATGAGCGAACAGATCGAAATTTTCACCGACGGCGCCTGCAAAGGTAATCCTGGCGTTGGCGGCTGGGGCGCATTGCTGGTGTTCAAAGGGGTGGAAAAGGAGTTGTGGGGTGGCGAACTCAATACCACCAACAACCGCATGGAGCTGACCGCAGCCATCAAAGGCTTGGAAGAACTCAAACGCCCCTGCGAAGTGCTGCTGGTCACCGACTCCGAATACGTGATGAAAGGCATGCAAGAGTGGCTGGTGAACTGGAAAAAGCGCGGTTGGAAAACCGCCGCCAAGCAGCCTGTGAAAAACGCCGACCTCTGGCAAGCGCTGGACGAGCAAGTGAACCGCCACACCGTGACCTGGAAGTGGGTACGCGGCCACACCGGCCACCACGGCAACGAGCGGGCTGACCAGTTGGCTAACCGGGGCGTTGATGAGGTGCGGGGCATCAAGCACGTCTGAGGGGCTGGCTCTGACCGGGTGGCGCTGACCAAGAAGTAGCTGGGGCGAGGAGGCTCGTTACTTGCGAGATTCTGGGTCCCAGCCTGCGCTGGGATGACGGTGGAGTTGACACAAACCCTCGTCATCCTGGAACGACGGTGGAATCAGCACAAACATCCGTCATCCCAGCGCAGGCTGGGATCCAGATTCGAGCAGGAAATCAGAGATCTGGCGATCAGTGAAACCCTCAGTGCCAGCCATAAAAAAACGGCTTCATCGCAATCGATGACGCCGTTTTTTTTCATGCGGCCGAGCTCAGAAAACCTTACGCCTTGGCGCAGCTCTCTGGCGCCCAGTCACCCATGTCCGGGTTGTTGCACACGTCGGTGACGATGGCTTTACCCTGAGTGGCAACCTTCTGGCTTTCGGTGCGCGAGGTTTGCGCTTTCTGTGCAGCCTTCTCGGTGGACACCGCCTGAGTAGTCACTTTGGCGCGCTGGGCCGAGGTCACAGTGGTTTTCTTCTTGGTGTCCGGCGTCGCTACCTGCGCCACGGTTTCACGCGGCACGCCGGTGGCTTGCAGGTCTTTTTCGTAGGCTTGGGTGTAGGCGTCGAGGTCTTCGCCGGTGCGGCCATCGGCAGCGGCCAGCAGGGCGTTGGTTTCTTTCAGACCGCTGACGATTTCAGCCAGGTGGGCGCGGCCGTCGGCTTCGCTGATTTTCTTGGCTTTGCGGGCATCACGCAGGTTGCTGAATTCGCGCTGGTAGCAGGCCTGGGCGGCTTTCGCGTAACCGACGCTGCGGTCCATTTCGCCGGTGCTGCGCTCGATGTCGGTGGCGTAGGAACCGATACGCTCGTTGTCGTCGGTGATCTGTTTTTGCTTCTCGACGTAGTAACCGGCCGCGCCGCCTACCAGTGCACCACCAGCGGCGCCGATCAGGGCATTGCGGGCGGCGTGGTCGTCACCCGACAGACCGCCGGCCAGGCCGCCGATCAGGCCGCCAGCGATGGCACCGGTCATCGCCGAGTTCTTCACCGAGTCTTCAGTGCCACGCAGGTGCGACACCGGCTCATAGCAGGAAGGGTAGTACTGAGCAGTGGTAGTGGCAGCGACTTTCGAGGTCGGGCTGGTGCTGGCGCAACCGCTGATGAAGATGCAGCTGGCAGCCAGAAAAGACACCGCGATTCGTGCCGAGGTGTGGAGTACGTGAGTGTGGTTGTGGTGCGTCATGGTTCATTTCCCGTTCTTGGTTGTTGTGCGCTGCGGCCTGTCCAGATTGGCCGCAGTAGCTTCCTTAACGCTCGCCGTTAGCGAGCAACTGCTCCAGAATTGCCGCCGGATCGGCACGCTTTTCCTGGCGATACTTCCCTACGTGCGTAACGAATAGCGTGGCACGTTTGACTAGGCTCTTGCCGAGCACTGGTTTGCGGTTGAGCTCTTCTTTTATGCGTTGCAACTGCGCCTGGATCACTGCATCGGTGTAGCGGGTGCCGGTGGCCAGGTTGTCGATGTAAATCTGCACCGCGCCGTCCAGGGCGCTGCGCCCGTTGGCCATCGCAGTGGCAAACAGCTTAGCCGAGGCTTCGTCCTTGTTCGCGGTGGCCTGGTCCTGGCTTTTCTTCAGGTTGGTCAGGCGAATGTTGTAGTTGTTGATGGTTTCCGCCACCAGGGCGGCGGACTGAATCAGGTTGCCGGCGGCTTCCTCGCGCTGTTGGGCAATCAGCGAGACGTTCCGTTTCAATTCTTCGTTGATTATTCCCAGCTGCGCCTGCAATGCCGGGTCGGTGCTGGCGGCGATCAGGCTGTCGAGGCTCTTGGTCGGGTCCTGGGAGTCGTCGATGGCATCGGTCAGGCCGGCCAGGCGGCCTTCTTTCTGCCACTGGGTTTGCAGTTCCTTGTAGCGCGAGCGCGGCGCGGAGAGGGCGCCAAGGGCGACGCGAAAACCGGTGGTTTCATTCAATTGCTCGGTGCCGTCGGCGGCAAACAGCGGGTACTCGCGGCGCATGCCGGTGAACAGCGTGGTTTCGCCTTCCAGGTAGTTGCCGCCCTTGACCACAAAGCCGCCGTAGGTACCTTGGCGACGTCCGGCATGCACCAGTTGGAACGACTCCTGAACCATCTCGGCGGCGTTGCCGATCACATCGAACATGCCGATCGGGTTGGGCAGTTTGGTGCCGATCGGCAATAGCCGCGCAGCCTGACCGGTACCGCCGGCCACCTGGTTGTACACCGCCCAGTCGCCGAGTGGGCCTTCCTGATCACTGCCCTCGACTTTGCGCGGGAACAGCCGGCCTTCCAGTTCCTGGCGGCTGACGGCCTGGGCACCGCGGGCGGCGAATTCCCATTCGGCCTCCGACGGCAGGCGGACAAAACTCACGCCACCGTCTTCGGCTTTGCTGGTGCGGCCGCTGACCGGCAGCAGGTCGCGGTGGTTTTTCATCAGCCAGGCGCTGTACACCGCGGCAAAACGCTCGGCATCAAAGTGCGAGACCTTGACCTTGGGCAGGCGCGCCGCCGCCCCGGTAGCCGGTTCCGGGCAGGCCGGTGGCTCGCCTTGGCCAGCCAGCGAGGCGGCCTGGTCCATCACCGCGCTGTACTGGCGCGCGGTCACTTCGTATTTGCCGATGAAATACAGCATGGGCGACAGCGGGGTGCCGCTTTCCTTTTTCGGCAGCACCGGCTTGATTGTCTCGCGCCAGGTGTCGGGCAGGTCGGCGAGGGTGAACTGGCCGTTGATATAGTCGCGGCGGTAACCGGAAATAAACGACTGCTGATAACCGCTTTCGCCTTCGGCAAAGGGGTAGCCCAGGCTGATTTCGCGGTCATCCAGGGTGCCGGTGGCCAGCACGTAGACGTAGCGCATCACCAGGCTGCCGCCGCAGGGCAGGGGCAGGCTGACGTCGTCGGGCAGCGGCTTGGGGTTGTCCAGCGAAGCTTCTTCGGCGCCCGCCGTCATGCTCAACGACGCCACACACAGCGCCAGTACCGCCGAATACTGCTTAAACATCACGTAGTCCTTCCGAAGCTTCTATCTGGGCCGCGCGCCAGCCCCCGAGCGCCGCAGCGAGCACGCTGCAGGCCAGGGTGGCGAGCACGGCCACCAGAAAATGGTACGGCAGCAATTGGCAGACAAACTCGCCGCTGCCGGTGTCGAACAATCGATTCAAGCTGGCCTCGGCGGCGGCGTAAAGTAGCCACGCCAGCAGCAGACTGAAGGCACCGCTGTACAGCGCCAACAACAGCACAAAACCCACCAGCGCGGCCGTCGGGAAACCGAGCAGGCGCAGTACGGCCAAGGCTTTGCGTTTACGCTCAACGGCCGCCAGGGTGCTGGCCACCACCGCGGCAAAGGCACCGGCCACGGCCAGGCCGCTGATCAGCCAGAACACCAGATTGAGGTTGTGGCTCAGCGAGCGTACCTGGGCGATGGTAGCCGCCTGTGTCGCCACTTCCTGGCCACTGGCCGCGAAGTATTGGCGCAGGTTTTCGACGCCATCGAGGTCGGCGGCGTACAGACGCAAGCCAGGGTAAATACGCTCGCCCACTGGCGCAGGTTCTGCCCCTGACCAATCAAAACGCGGCACCGCACGGCCATCGCGGTAATCCTCGGCGGCTTCGAGCAGGCTCAAGGGCGCAAACAGTCCATCGCGGTTAAAGGTTTCCAGCGGCAGCACCGCCAGTACGCTAACGCTGAGCTGACGCGATTCCACCTGGCCGTTCTGCCGGCGGCCGAAGCGTGCACCGAGGCGGTCACCGGGACGGACGCCGAGTTTTTCTGCGGCGCTCTGGCTGAGCAGAATCTGCGCCTCGTCGGGTTGCGGGGCGAGCGCCAGCAGCGGGTCGCCGGCGGCGGTCGGAATCATTTCCACGGTCACGGCCGGGCCGCCGTCGCGGCTCAAGTCGGTGGTGGCAGCAATCTGCCGGGTGCGGGGCAAGGCGAACGCCACATCGGCGCGTTGGCTGAGCAGGGCGACATCGGCGGCGCGATAACGGCCACCGCCGAGGGTGATCACCTCGCGCACCGCCGGGTCGTTTTCCAGGCGGTCAGTGAGGGTGCTGACCAGGCCGAACTTCAACCCGAACAACACCAGCAGCGGGGTGATCACCGCCGTCAGCGCCAGCACCGCGCAAATCGACAGGCGCGCCTCCGTGCGGTAGTCGGCCCAGGCCAGGGAAAGCAGCAAGCCGATACGCATCAGCGCCGCTCCCCCAAGGTCGCGGTGACGCCGCCATCGGCATCGCGCTGCCAGTGAATCGGCAGCACGGCCAGCCCGGCATTGCGCACCAGCGGTTCATCGTGGGTGGCGATCACTGTACAGGTGCCGCTGACCTGTGCCTGTTGCACCAGCAACTGCATCACCCGCTGCGCGTTGGCAGGGTCGAGGGAGGCGGTTGGCTCGTCAGCCAGCACCAGGCGCGGCGCATGGGCCAGCGCGCGGGCAATGCTTACCCGTTGGCGCTGGCCAACGGAGAGTTTATTCGGCCGTTTGTGCAGGTATTCGGCGATTTCCAGATGCGCGGCCAGCTGCTCCACGCGGCTGTCCATGGGCAGTTGCAGGAGCCGACGGGGCAGCTCGATATTGCCGCGCACGTCGAGAAACTCCAGCAGCCCGCCGGTTTGCAGCACATAGCCGCAGGCCTTGCGGCGCAGGCGCGCCAGGGCGTCATGCTGATGGCCGCGCCATAACGCAGCGATATCAAAACGGCCGCCATCCAGCTCGACGCTGAACTCGCCGCTGGCATCCGGCGAGAGCACCAGGGCGAGTAGATCCAGCAGGGTGCTTTTGCCGCAACCGCTGGGGCCGACCACGGCGATCTGCTGGCCGGGCGCCAGGTCCAGCTGCGGGATGCTCAGGCTGTAACGCTGGCTGCCCGCGCCGCGGGTTTTATGGATATCGCGCAGGCGCAGCATCAGGGCAAAGTCGACAACGGAACGCGGTACAAAGCATCGCCTGGCTCGGCGTCGCCGAAGCGCACCCAGTTGGCGACATCGTTGTGGAAGGTTTCGTACAGACGGATTTTCGAGTCCAGTTCGTCGATAAAATCTTCCTGCTCGGCCACGCTCAGCGACAGCCACAGCTCCTGGGTCATGTTCAGCGATTTGCTGCGGTACGGCAGGCCTTCCAGGTACTCGCCGAGAATGCCGCTCTCGGCCAGGTTGCTGCCTTTCACCAGCTTGGACGGGTCGCGGCTCATATAGGCGCTGGCCGAGGCGATTTCATCGAAGAAGTCCTTCGACGAACTCTGCGTGCGCCGCGCTGCATCGACGATCAGCTTGAGCGATTGCTGCAGGTCGTTGAGCTGCAATTTGCTCAGCAGCACGCACACCTGAAATGCCGGCAGGGTGGGGTTGGTCAGGTCGCGGTCGGTGGTCCAGGCGGTGACCAGTTGCGGCGCATGGGCGGCGTTGCGCTGGCCGAGAAAGTCCATGTGCATGGCGTAACCGATGGCCGCGGTTTTTGCCGCCAGGCTCAACCCGCTTTGCACCAGCGGCGCGGGCTGACTTTTTTGCTGGCCGGCGTTATGCACCAGTTCAGCGAACAGCGAGCCGATCTCGTTGACCGTGCTGCCGAACTTGCCGACGTCGCCACCGGCCACGGAAATGTACAGGTCGCCGATCTTCGGGTTGGCATCGGCGGTGAGGCTGCGGTACTGCTGCTCGGCGTAGCCGTGGTTGTTCTTGCCAGCCGGGGTGCGCAGGTGCAGGGCGTAAATCTTGATCTGCTTGCGCAGCGCCGCTTCGCGCACCTGGGCTTCGTTCATCTGGGTGCGCCCCAGCGGGTCGTTCTTGCGCAGGGCACCGGCATCGGTGACCAACAGAATCACGCGCCCGGCATAGGGCGACCAGTCCATGTTATCGACCGCGTCCATTACCCCGGCGAAGGCGTCTTCGTTGAACGAGTGACTGGACACGGTGGTGGCCTTGACCCCGCGCGCCAGTTCGAGAAAACGCTGCGGGTCGTTGCCCGGCTGCAACGGCACCAGGTTTTTACTGACGTATTCCAGGCCGGGGGTTTTGTCGATGTTGTTGCGGAAACCGACCATGCCGAAGCTGACCTTGTCCAGCTCGCCACGGGCGCTGATCTGTTCCTGCAGGCCTTTGACCACGTCGTTGACCTGATCGATATAGGGCTGCATCGACACCGAGGTGTCCACCACCAGCACGATCCCGGTACGGAACGCATCCGGCTTGCCGCCCAGCTTGGCACCCGCGCCGTTGACCTGCGGCGTATCGCCCGGATCAATCGAGGCGACATTCAGCAGCTGCGCCGGTTGGCCTTCTGCATCGAAGCTTTCGCGCGATTCGAAAATCGGCAGCAGGTAGAACTGGTCCTGGGGAATGGCGTTGTCCTGCGGCTCGATGGCCAGCACTTGCTGGCTGGAACCGTCGTCGCGCTGGGCCTTGGTCATTTCATTGCGCGCCGCGCTGGTGTCGGCCAACAGGCGTTCAACGTCCTCGGGTTTGCGCAGGAACATCACCGGGCCACGCCCCGAGCGTTCGGTGAATTTCAACACCAGACTCTGCTTCCAGTCGCTGACCTGTTCGGCCGGCAACCAGCCTTCGCTATGGCCATCGCTGGAGGCACCGACTTTTACCCACGGCGCGCCGTTGACTTGCTGGCGCGCATACACGTAGAGCACCGAGAACGCCGGTAGGGCGGTGCTGCCAGGCGTGCCGCCGGCGTCCGCGGCCAACTGCGCGCCGGGCTTGCTCAACACCCGTTGGAACAGGGTTTTTTTGCCGGCCATCAGCAGCGGTTTGTCGCCGCCATCCTGGTTGGCGGCTGGGGTCAGCGCGCCGCTGTTGGCGGTGGTCGTGGTGGCAGGTGGCTGCGTGGGTTTTTCCGGTACCACGACGGCCGTGGTCGGCTTGTCGGCTTGCGGTGAACCGGCAAACAGAAAGTAGCCTGCGCCGCCCAGAATCAGCAGCAACAGCACGCCGGCACCGGCCATCAGCGGCACTTTGCTGCCCGAGGTTTTTTCCGCAGCAGGCGGCGTGTAGGTGGGCGCGGGCGGTGGCAAGGTGGCCGCCGAACCCGGCTGTTGCAGCGGCGGCATCTCGATGGACACAGGGGTCAGGCCGCCGGTATCCGGCGTTCCCACCGGGGTAGCGGTAGTCGGTGCTTCGGTTTGCGCGGTCGGCGGCAAATTCAGCGGGCGGATCTGCGTGCTGTCGATGGCGCTGGGCGCCAGGTGATCGAGGGCGGCAATAAAGGCACCGGCGGTGGGGAAACGCTCGTCCGGTTTTTTCGCCAACAGCTTGCGCAGAATGTCCTGGTAACGGCCGTGGTTGATCGGCAGTTCCGGCAGCGGTTCGGTGAGGTGGGCGAGGGCGGTGGAGAGCGAGTCGGTGCCGATATAAGGCAGGCGTCCGGTGAGGATTTCATACAGCACCACGCCCAGCGCATAGAGGTCGGCACGGCCGTCGATCTGCAAACCACGCGCCTGTTCCGGGCTCATATAGCTCGGCGTGCCGATGGCAAAACCGACCTGGGTGAACTGCGTGCTTTCTTCGATGGACTTGGCGATGCCGAAGTCCGACAGCACTGCCGTGCCGTCGGCCCGAAAGAGGATGTTGGCCGGTTTTACATCGCGGTGCACCAGGCCTTGCGAGTGGGCATAACCCAGGGCCGAGGCCACCTGGCGCAGAATCGCCAAGCCTTGTTCGGCACTCAGGCCTTGTTCGATGCGTTCTTTCAGGGTGCCGTTGGCCAGGTATTCCATGGCCATGTAGTACCAGGGCCCGGCGTTGCCGATGTCGTGGATGGTCACGGTATTGGGCTGCGACAGGCGCGCGAGCATGCGCCCCTCGCGCAGAAAGCGTTCGCAAAAGCTCGGGTCGGCCGCCAATGCGCTGGCCATCACCTTGAGCGCCACCTTGCGTTGCAACGAACGCTGGGTGGCCAGATAGACCGTGGCCATGGCGCCTTCGCCAAGCCCGCGTTCTATGTCGTAACCGGGAATCTCTATGTCCATGCCTGTACTGCTCTTCTAAAGGCGTTATCGGGCGGCAGTTGTTTTGTTCTTGTAGGAGCGGCTTCAGCCGCGATGCTGTTGATCAAGAGCATCGCGGCTGAAGCCGCCCCTACGGGGGCCGAGGCCCTTTTTATAACGTGTGAATCGCCACCGCCGTAATGTTGTCCGGCGCTCCGCGGGTCAGGCCCAGGTGCACCAGGCTGCGCACAATCGCGTAGGGGTCACAGTGGCTGAGTACATCGCCCAGTTCACTGTCATCGGCGGTCTTGTTGAGGCCGTCGCTGCACAGCAGAAAGTTGTCGCCGGGCTGCACCTGCAGTGTCACTTCGGCCAGGTCCAGGTGTTCGAACACGCCGACGGCGCGGGTTACCACATTGGCCCGGGGATGCACGCGGGCTTCTTCTTCACTGAGCATGGCGTTATCGATCAGGTCCTGCACATAGCTGTGGTCGCGGGAAATCATCTCCAGGCGGCCGCCGCGCAATCGGTATAAACGGCTGTCGCCGGCCCACAGGCACACGGCCTGATCACCGCGTGCGGCCAACAGCACCACGGTGCTGCCCATCATGCTCACACCACGGCGGGCGGTTTCCTGCAGCACTTCCTCGTTGACGTGAGCGAGGCCGGTGCGCAGCGCACCGACGTAGGCCTGCAACGAATTGGCTGCTGGAATCCGCCGCAGCGAATCGACGATCAGGCTGCTGACGTAGTCACCCGCGGCATGCCCACCCATGCCATCGGCCACCACCCACAGACCGCGGTCGGCGAGCTCCAGGCAGGCGTCCTCATTCACTTGGCGGACCATGCCGACATGGCTGTAACTGGCCGATTGGTACTGCTTTACGTGGCCTTGGCTCATGGCTAATCCCTCACCCCGGCCAGGCTGTCACCAATCAGCAAGCGGGCAAAATCCTGCAGTGCCGGCAGCCCCTGGCAACGCAGCATGCCGGCGGCAACCTGATTGGAGCCATGGCCCCACCAGCAACTGGCACCTTCACAGGCCAATTGCGCCAACAACGCAGTGCGCGCCTGCGGGCTGGTGGCGCTGCTGCGCAGCAAGGTGCCGAGGCTGCCGACGGCGGCGCGGGGATTGGCTGGCGGTGCGCCCAAGGCTTGCACGCCTTGCTCGAAACGGTCGACGTCAGCTTCCGGTTCCAGGGTCGAGAGCAGCAAGGCTTCAGCCTGTTCGAACCAACGCTCGTCGCCACCGACCACACTGGCGATATCGGCATCGGCAGGCAGCAAGCTGGCAATGGTCAGCGGGAAGTAGCGGCCGACCCGGTCGATGCTCGGCATCATCACCCCCACCACCGGTTGGCCGCCGAGCAGGTTGGCTGGCACGGCAAAACGCCACAGCGGGCTGACCAGATACGCATCCAGCCAGGCATCGCCCAGCTCGGTCTGGCTGGCGGCCATACCGGCGGCGAGCCAGGCGTCCCAGGCTTCGATAAAACTCGGTGGCAGGTCGCGGCTCAAGAAGTCACCACGCCCGGCCAGCTTGCCGTAAAAACCGGCACTCATTTACAGCCGCTCCGGCAGGCTGAAGCCTGACAGCACACGGCTCTTGAATGGGTTGAAGGCGCTGCTGGCGCGCAGTTCACAGGAAATGCTGGCACCGTCCACATGCAGGCGCAGGGTGAAACGGTCCGGCGCATTGCCGCGTTCCAGGTCCGCTTGCTCCAGCAGGCGGAACCAGGCCCACGGCCCGTCCAGGGTCAGGCCGGAGCGGCCATTCACCGGTGCCGGCGAGATAGTCACGCGTACCACACCGACGCTGTTGGGGCTCGGCCACTGCATGGCCACCGGGCGGCTGGGGCCGTGGTCGTAGGTCAACTGCTGGCCGTCGAGGTCGAGCATGAATTGCTCGATGCTGGCATCCATGGCCACCGGTTTCAGCTCGAAGCGCACCGCCGGCTGGGTGCCGCCAGCCCGGAAGTAGGCATCACGAATCGCCGCCGCGCGCTGGAAGGTGGCCAGCACATTGGGGTTGATGCCCAGCTTCTGCGCCGCGCCCGGCTGCCAGCGCCAGGTGGCTGCCGAGGTGTCGACGTAGGGCTGCAGGTATTTGCGGAAGTAATTGTCCATCACCCCGCCGGTGCCAAAGAACAGACCGAAGTCTTCCAGCGTCACATCGCGGGGGCTGTTGGGGTTGACCGGGTAGCGGTCGGCAATCGATTGGCGGTACACGCTGACCACTTCGCTGACCCAGGCACCGTTCAATTGGTTACGCACGCCGCCCATCATGCTGTTGGTGGTGGAGTTGACCACCGACTTGACCAGCCCCTGGACCATCGGCGGCTGGCGTTCGGCGGTTAGGGATACCCGTGAGGCAGCTGCCGCTACCTGGTTTTTGCTTTCGCCGAGCAAGGCTTCGCCGGTGGCGCCAACCATGCCGCTGACCTGCACATACAGCGCGTTCATATCGCCCAGCAGGGTGTCGATGGGCGGTGGTTCGCTGCCGTTGCTGGCGACCAGGCCGTTAAGTTCGGCAAAACGAGCGGTGATTGGGTCGACGTCAGCCGGCGCGGCACTTTGCGTGGCTTGTTCGTCACCAACCAGGGAACCCAGCTGCTGTTTGAGCTTGTCCACCGTACCGTCGACTTTCTTGCCTTGTTCGGCCAGCAGGCGGTCGGCCTGTTGCAGGTCGGTTTCCTTGGCCACCGCCACCAGCAGTTTCTTGAACGGCGAGTTCGGCCCGGACAGCACCCGTAACACATCGGCGGCTTGCGCCACATTGCTGATCGGCACCACGTCGAGGTCGCTCAGCAGGCCTTCCCATTGGCGCAGGTAGTCTTCGAAGTACAGCTTGCGCACCTCGGAGGCCAGGCCGGTGACGCCCTGGATATCGTCCAGGGTGCGGCCCAGTACCCACTGTTCCTCGGCAATGGTGCCGGCCTGGCTAAGGCTGGCGGTGAGGAACACTTCGCGGTAGCCACGGTAGGTGAAGAAGCCACTCAACGGTTCGCTCAGCGGCTTGCCACTTTTGCGGATAAACACCAGCGGCGCATCGCGGCCGGCGGCTTCACTGACGCGAAAGTCCGGCAAGCCTTGCGGCAGCTTCTGGCGTTTGACCCGGTCGTACACCCGCTGCGCCACCGGCAGGCGTTGCAGTTGCCGGCGCAGGTCTTCCACCAGGTTGTCGTCCAGGCGCGCACTCGGCGGGCGTGGCGCCAACAGCGCATCGAGGTGTTCGAGCAGGGCCTGGCGCTGTTCCGGGGCGAGGTCGCGGGGCAGGGCGCGGTCCCAGTCGAGGGTGATCCAGGCTTTGACGAAGTCGCCATCGTAGTGGTCGGGGTTGCCGAGCATCAGGTAGGCCTTGAGGCCTTCATAGAGGAAGTCCGAACTGCCGCCGCTGCGCAGCTGTTCTTCCATGCGCGTGACCAGGCGCGGGGCGAATACCGCGATCAGCAGCTTGCGGTACACGCTGGAGGATTCCTCGCCGAGCATGTCGCCCTGATACAGGCCATAACCCTCGGCCCAACCCGGTGGATCGCCGGCGAGGTTTTTCACCGCGCTAAGCAGCGGCAACACCGCCAGCACGTCGCGTTGCGCCGGGCTGAGGTTTTCCAGGGCCGCCGGCAATGGCTGCACCCGTTGTTCCACGGCGGCGATATAGGCCTGGTTGGCGCGGTAGCTGGCCAGCCACACGCCGGCCACGGCCAACACCACCAATACGGTGGCGGCCAGTGCGCCACGGGCCAGCCATTTGCGCCGCCGTTCCACTTTCGCATCAGCACCGACCAGGCCGCGTTCCCCAAAGGCCACGGTGCGGAACAACCGCTCGATAAAGTAGCTGCGGCCCGTGCCGTTCTGCCGCGCCAGGTGCTGACGGTCGAGGTTCATCGACTGCGCCATGGAGCCGATCAGGCGATCGATCGGCGTGCCTTCCTGGGTGCCGCTGGTCAGGTACAGGCCGCGCAACAACACGCGTTGCTCGAAGGCGGTGGGTTTGAACACGCCGTCGAGGAAGCTGCCAAGGTTGTCCTTGAGCGCCGACACCTGCTGCGGGAAACCGTAGATCAGGTCGCGCCGCGCCGGGTCGCGTTCCTGTTGCAGGCGCTCCACCAGGCTCTGGTTGAGGCGCTGTTCGAGGCCGGCGAACTCGCTGGCAAACACCGCCAACGGACCTTCGGCGCTCTTGCCGTCGTCCAGGGCAAAGGTCATGCCCCACACCTGGGCGCGGTCTTCCTTGCTCAGGTTGTCGAAGAACTCCATAAAGCCCGGCACCAGGTCGAGCTTGGTGAGCATCACGTAAATCGGGAAACGCACGCCCAGCTGGGTGTACAACTCCTGAATCCGCGCGCGAATGGCGCGGGCATGGGCCAGCCGTTCGGCCTCGGTGCCCAGCAGCAGGTCGGAGAGGCTGATGGCGATAAACGCGCCATCGATAGGCCGGCGTTTGCGCTGGGTTTTCAGCAGGTCGAGAAAGCCCAGCCAGGCCGCTTTGTCGACGGCGGCATGGCTGTCCTGGGTGGTGTAGCGGCCGGCGGTGTCGAGCAGCACGGCTTCGTCGGTAAACCACCAATCGCAGTTACGCGTACCGCCAACGCCACGGATGGCACCGGCACCCAATTCGCCGGCCAGGGGGAAGTTGAGGCCGGAGTTCATCAGCGCGGTGGTCTTGCCGGAACCCGGCGGGCCGATGATCACGTACCACGGCAGCTCGTACAAACTGCGGCGTTCATCACCGCCGAGCTTGGCGCGCTTGAGCAGCGTCAAGGCTTCGTCCATGCGCTGCTTGAGGGTCGCCAGTTCTTCGGCAGAGGCCACGCTGGCGGCGTCCGGCGCGGTCACGGCGGCCAGGCCGCTCATGACCTTGGCGGCGTTACGCCGGGCCTGCAACACCCGCGCTACCCGGTAGGCGATCCAGATCAGAAACAGCAAGCCGATCAGCAGCCAGCGGCTGGTCGCCGAGGCCAGCGGTTCATGCTCGCCGATGCTCAGCAGCGGGCCGACAAACCAGATGATCAGGCTAAGGGCGAGCAGGCCGAGGATCGGCATCACCCAGCGGGCGAAAAAGTTGAAAAACGACTTCACTCGACGCCCTCCGCAAACACAGTGATTTCGACCCGGCGGTTACGCGCGCGGCCTTCGTTGGTGGCATTGGAGGCCACTGGCTCGGTGTCGCTGCGACCTTCGGCTTTAAAGCGCGTCGGTTCACCGGTTTTCGCCGCCAGCAACTCGGCCACTTCCTGGGCACGGGCTTGCGACAGTTTCCAGTTGGAGGGGAAGCGCAGGGTGGCAATCGGCCGGTTGTCGCTGTGGCCAGTCACCAGCACATTGCCTTTGACCTTTTTCACCGCGTCGGCGATGCGCATCAGCAGCGGCTGCAAGTCGGTGTCGACGCTGGCGCTGCCCGAGCCAAACAACTCGTCGCCACGGATGGTCACCACCGAGCGGTCCACCGCATCTTCCACGGCGACCCGCTGGGCTTTGATGTCTTCGGCGAGGAAGCCGGCCAGACGTGGACGCTCGATGATTTTCGGCTGCATCACCGGGCGGTCGATGGCCTGCACCGGGATTTCACCCAGGGCATGGATTTTCTTGAACACCGGTTCGGCGTCGGCGGCCAGTTTCATCCGCAAACCGAATACCAGCAGCAACAACAGCGCCAGGCCGATGGCAATGCCGACCCAGGGCGGCAGGTACTGCGACAGGCGATCACGCACCACGGTCAGGCCGCGCCAGTGGGGTGACAGCTCGCGCTCACGTTCGCCGCGTACCGAACGAATGGTCGCTGCGGTGCGTTCACGCAGGGCGTCAAGCTGGCTGCGGCCGTCGTTCATTACCCGGTAGCGGCCTTCGAAACCGAGGCTGATGCACAGGTACAGCAGTTCCAAAAGATGCAGACGATCACGCGGGTTCTGCAGGCAGTGGTCGAGCAACTGGAAGACCTTTTCGCCACCCCAGGCTTCGTTGTGCAGGGTGATCAGCAAACTCTGTTTGCCCCACTCACTGCTGCTGCCCCATGGCGTACTCAGCACGGCTTCGTCGAGGGCGGTGCACAGCACGTAGCGCGCCAGCATCATCTCGTCCTGAGCGACGCCTGCCTGGCGCACCTGGTCTTCGAATTGACGCAGGTAACCGAGCATCTGCGCGCGCAGGCTGGCCGGTGCCGGGTGGGCAATGGTGTTGCGCAGGCGGGTGAGCAAGGCCAGCAACGGCCCGGCGGCTTGTTCCAAGGGGTTCAAACCTTGGTCGCGATTGGTCGGCAGCGGTGCGGCGGCCATGGGCGCCGGCTGCGGGCTCGGGCCACGGGCGGGCACCGGGTCCGGTGCGCGGCCACCGGGGCGCGGCATGATCATGGTGCGGTCGTCGGCCGGACGCTGGCCGTTGCCGCCGCCACCGTTGTTATTGGTTGAGCCGGTACCGGGAGGAGGGCTGCCAAACGGATCATCGATCGGGTGCATGGCGCTTTATCCTCGAATGGCCCAGAAGGCCAGATTCAGCCCCGGGAACTGCCCGGCGATATGGAAGGCAAAGCCGCCGGAATTGGGTAGCTGCTTCCAGTGCGCGCTGCCGCGGTCCAGCTCGAAATAGGTCGAGCCGGCGTGGTACGGCAGCTGCCGTGGCGCCACCGGCATCGGCAGCAAGCCGATACCCGGCAACTGCAGATTGACCAGGTCGCGGATGTGCTCCACCGAACCGACCTTGGCCTGCTGCGGGAAATGCCCGCGCAGGGTTTCCCCTGGCACATCGGCGCGCACCACCAGAATGAAGGCGGCGTTGTCGATCAGGGTTTTGTCCGCCAGCATCGCCACGTGCACGCCGTAGGATTTCTCCACAATCGGGATCGCCACCGCTTTGCTGTCGATCACTGTCGCCAGCGCCTGGCGCAGGGCGAGGAACACCGGGGCAAAACTGCCGGCCAGGTCATCGTGGCTGTACTGCGGGTACTCGGCCGGGCGCCGTTCGCTGGTGGTGAAGGTCGACAGTTCGCCGGCCAGCGCCACCAGTTCGGTGTACAGGCGCTCGGGGTGCAACGGGTTGAGGCGCGCCAGGTGACTGGCCAGCGCTTCGGCGCGGTTGATCAGTTGCAGCAGCAGGAAGTCGGCGATCTCCGACGCACCGCCAGCGCTGGAGGCGACCACGCGGCCGGCGAGGGCTTCACCGCGTTGATGGAGCAAGCCCACCAGTTCATTACAGAAGCCTGCCAGTGGTGTGCTGGCGGCAATGTTGAGCAGCGGCGGCAGGTATTCGGGGTCGAGTACCAGGCAGCGGTCGGCGCGTTTCTCGCGCACCCGCACCACGCCGATGCTGGCGTACTCGCCGAGGCCATCCTTGTCGGTGAGCAGGCGCAGCGCCTGGCCGCCGATGGCCACGGGGGCGCGGCTTTCGAACGCGGCGTTGTCGTCGCGCACCTCGCGTACCTGGCTCTGGTAGCGCGCACCACCCAGGGCTTCGCCTTCGTCGACGGTGTCGCGGGTGCCGGCACGGCGCAGCGGCAGGGCCAGGTGAATGATCGCGTCGCGGGCATTGTCGTCGACGCTCAGTGGCACCGGCACGTTGTCGTCGGCGGGAATGTTGAACGGCGTGCCGTCGGGCAACAGGCCCTTGGCCGAGACAATCGCGAGCTTGCCCTGGGCCAGCAACGCTTCATCAATGTGCAATTCGGAGAAGCCCCAGCCGCCGGCCAGCAGGGGGCGGCAGCGGCCCTCTAGCAGGGTTTCCAGATAGCGGTCGTGTTGCTGGAAATGTTGTGGGCGCAGGAACATTCCTTCCGACCACACCACGCGGTTATTCCAAGACATGACGGCTCCTGCTACTGGGCTGAACGAGGGGTGACGGCAATGGCATGCTGGCCAACCATCACGTCGTAACTACGGGTTTGCTGCGGCTGTACGGCGATCACCTGGCGCCACTGGGCGGTATCCAGGTCGCGGTAGGCCACGACAATGGCGAACTGTTTGGTCTGCTCATCCAGGGTGCGCTCAACCAGCAATTGCTCGCTGGGGCGCAGCAGCAATTGGTCCTGAATGACCAGGTCGGCACCCAGGGCGCTTTCGGGTTTATCGATCAGGGTAAAAAAGTCAGCGCGGGAGAAGTTCGCCGCGTTCTTCAGCTCGTACACGCGAATGCGCACCGGTGCCGGATCGCCAGCCGGGGAGGGGTTCAGTTCGCTGGAGCCGAGGAAGTGTAGTTGCAATACGGTGGGCGGCGGCGGGGGTGGCGGGTCCGACGCGCAAGCGCTGAGCAGTGACGCGAGCATCACGCCCTGCAGCAGTGAAAAAATCCTTGGCATTCTCTGGGTCCTTGAAAAAATTGCCTGACTTGCGCCGCCCGCTGAAGGGCCACGCTTCCGTGTTTTAAAAGAGATTAGCTGGCTGGTCAGCGGCGGCGCAGACGGGCGCTGTGCTCCTCATAGGCACGACTGAATTCACGGCCAAACAGGTCCTGAAAATCGTCTTCGGCTTCGCGTTGAATACTGGCGTAGAGGGCGCTGAAGCTCTCCCACAATTGCGCGTGGCGAGCGCCCGGCAGCAAGGCGGAAAAGCCGCTGGGTTTGTCGAAACGGTTTTCCAGCGCGCTCGGCTCGAAGCGTTGCAGCAGGTGGTGAATCGCCGCCTGTACGCCGGCCATCACGGCCATCTGGTGCGCCTTGATGTCATCGAAGCCGTCTTCGATGGCCTGGTCGGGTGCCAGGAACGCCTGGTTGCCATGACGCAGCAACAACAGCAGCGCTTCATCGACATTGGGGGCAAATTTCAGCGGGTTGTTCTGCACCGGCTGAATGGTGGTCTGCTGCATGCGGAACTCGCCCTTGAGGCTGCTGCGCGCACGCAATACCTCGATCATGCCTTCGACCATCTGCCGGTAGCTGCGGCCGATGGCTTCCATCTGCGCTTCGGCCTGGGCCGGGTCGACACGCAACTGCGCCACCCCGGCACCACGCAGAAACGCCTGGAGCAGATCGCCGCTGGCAGACTGTGCGGGTAGGAGCTGAATCGGAGCCTGTGGCGGTCGCGGGGGTGGTTGCGGCGGTGCAACAGGCGCGCTGACTTCGACGGTGACTACCACGGCAGGTGGCTCGCTACTTGGCGTGACAATGCCGGCCCACGGATCATCGACCGCGGGTGCTGGTTGTTGCACGGGCGGCAGCGCTGTCGGCTGTGCATTGACGGGCACGGCTGGCGGCTCGGCAAACGGATCGGGCACTGCCGACTGGGCGGGTGCGCTGAGGTCGGCGAAGGGGTCCCAGTCGGCAGGAATCATCGAGCCGCCACTGCCCGGGGTTGCCGGTGGCAATGGAATGATCGGTGTTTGTTGCTGAGGTTGTGGCGTAGGCGGGCGGAAGTCGTGACGCTCAGCCGGCACATGGTCGGGAATCGGTGCTGAGCCTGGCGCCGGAGCGGCGAGAAAATCGAACAGATCGGGCTTGGTATCCAGCGGCGAGTTGCCTTGGAA
Organism: Pseudomonas sp. TE3786; assembly: GCF_054057335.1. Taxonomy (NCBI): domain Bacteria; kingdom Pseudomonadati; phylum Pseudomonadota; class Gammaproteobacteria; order Pseudomonadales; family Pseudomonadaceae; genus Pseudomonas; species Pseudomonas sp. TE3786. Next base: position 31,589 of record NZ_JBSRZF010000021.1, on the reverse strand, counting down.
ATGTGCCGCTGCCGCGTGGCTGGTCGGCGGCGCGTAGGCCTGTGGCATGGGGGTGGCGGCCGGGGCCACGGTGCCGACCTGGCGGCTCAATAACGCATCGAAACTGGTGGACGGGTCGCTGGCGATTCCCGAGGCAGCCGTGCTGCTGGTAAAGCCGGCGAGGGCATCGAGTTGTACCAGGATGTCGTACTCGCCGAGGCGGATCAGTTCACCGTCCTGCAGGCGTTCGCTGGAACCGCGGCGCAGGCGCAAACCGGCGTTTACCAGCAGCACGCCATTGGTGCTGTTGTCGGTCAGGTAGTAGGCCCCGTCCTTGAACTGGATGGTGCAGTGCAGGCTGGAAACCAGGCGTTCGGGATCGGGCAGCACCCAATCGTTTTCGGGGCCACGGCCGATGGTCAGCACACCCTGGTCCAGCTGGCGCTCGGTGGCTTGGCCAGGGGTCAGTTTGTGGTAGCTGGTGATGGTCAAACGCAGTGGCATTGCTACTCCTTGCAGACGCCTTGCGGCGTTACCCTTCGGCGGTGCAGCAGCTGCAACCGCCATCGCCGAGTCCTACTCGACGTAATTTTTCTTGCGCGAATACTACAGCGTGGACGCTGGAGAGTTCCGTCTTTCATCGGAAAATCGAGGATAAAAAGGACGCGCTTCACAGATTATTCTTCTAGGCTAGCTTCTGCTCAGCGTCAGCCGAACGGTGCCTTGACAACGCTCGGACCTGCTCTAAGAATGCCCGTCGCCCCGCCATGCGCTGTTGTTTCTGCGCCATGGTTTGGCCACCACGCAAGCCGAAGGAATCGGTTTGCGTAGGCACCCAATCAGATCGAAGGCTGCCCCGTCAGTCAGATATGGAGATCGCTCGAGTGTTGGATGTACCTGCTCTGCTGGCCCCGATTAGCGCCGACTCTACCTGCGGCGATGACCTTGAATACGATGCAGCTTTTCTTGAGCTGGAGCGCATTGCGCAAGGTCAGCCGGAACGTCAGATGGGTGACGCCGTTTTACCGGCGGAACCACCCGAGTGGCCCCGCGTTCAACAGCACGCCATCGAACTTTTTTCCCGTAGCAAAGACCTGCGCATTGCCAGCATTCTGCTGCGCAGTTCGTTGGCCATTTCCGGGCTTGCCGGCTTCGCTCAAAGCCTGTTGCTGATCAGCGAATTGCTCAACCAGTACTGGGCTGATCTGCACCCGCGCCTGGACCCCGACGACAACGACCCCACCTCGCGCATCAACGCACTGACCGGCCTGAATGCCGACGAAAATATTCGTCTATTGTGGGAGAGCCTGCTGGTGCGTTCGCGCACTGTTGGCCCCGTCACCTTGCGTGCTGCAGTGAGTGCTTACGGCTTGCAGCGTTTCGCCAGCGAGACACTCAGCCAGGAACAGGTAGCCGGTGCCCTGCGCGACGGCGATGCCGACGCCGTGCTCGCCACCCGCGATGCCGTGGCCCAGGCGCTGACCGCCATGGGCGCGATTGAAAGCCAGGTCAGCGAGCAGGTCGGCTCCGATCAGGGCGTTGATCTGGGCCCGCTGAAACAGCTGTTGCGCCAAGCCTCGCAAACCCTCGGCAGCAGCGCTCAGGCAGGCGAGGGCGGAGCCAGCGAAGAGACCAGCCAGAGCAGCGCTGACGGCGAGCCGGGCAGCACGCTAAGCGCAGCGGCGGTACCGCGCGTCAGCGCTGAGATCGCTAACCGTGACGACGTCTTGCGTCTGCTTGATCGCCTGCTTGACTACTACGCTCGGCACGAACCCTCGAGCCCGGTGCCGGTGCTGCTCAGCCGCGCCAAAACCCTGGTCACCGCCGACTTCGCCGCCATTGTGCGCAACCTGATTCCCGATGGCATGTCGCAGTTCGAAGCACTGCGCGGTCCCGATTCCGAATGACTCTGCGGGCCTCGCCCGCAAGCCGCAATCCAATCATCGGTTGCACGCCTTAGCCGCTGATTTCACTGTTCAATCGCCCCACGGCGACGGAGGAGCAACATGGTCACCAGTAGCCAGAAATTCATCGCCCGCAACCGCGCGCCCCGTGTGCAGATCGAGTACGACGTGGAGCTCTACGGTGCGGAGAAAAAAATCCAGCTGCCCTTCGTCATGGGCGTCATGGCTGACCTCGCCGGCAAACCTGCCGAGCCGTTGGCAGCGGTTGCCGACCGCAAGTTTCTGGAAATCGACGTCGACAACTTCGACTCGCGCCTGAAAGCCATGAAGCCACGGGTGGCCTTCAACGTGCCCAACGCGCTGACCGGCGAAGGCAACCTGAGCCTGGACGTGACCTTCGAAAGCATGGAGGACTTCAGCCCGGCCAACATCGCGCGCAAGGTTGACTCGTTGAGCAAGCTGCTTGATGCCCGCACCCAACTGGCCAACCTGCTGACCTACATGGACGGCAAGACCGGCGCCGAAGACATGATCATGAAAGCAATCCAGGACCCGGCTCTGTTGCAAGCGCTGGCCAGCGCACCGAAGCCCAACGACGAGCCGAAAGCTTAAGAGGACGATCAGCATGGCTGAATTGAGCACCGACACCCAGGCGTTGCCCCAGGCAACGACCGAGCAGACCAGTGAGTTCGCCAACCTCCTGCTGCAAGAATTCAAACCCAAGACCGAGCGTGCTCGCGAGGCGGTGGAAACCGCTGTGCGCACCCTGGCCGAACATGCGCTGGCACAGACCAACTTGATCTCCAACGACGCCATCAAGTCGATTGAATCGATCATTGCCGCCATCGACGCCAAGCTCACCGAGCAGGTCAACCTGATCATGCACCACCAGGATTTCCAACAACTGGAAAGCGCCTGGCGTGGCCTGCATTACCTGGTCAACAACACCGAGACCGATGAGCAGCTGAAGATTCGCGTGCTCAACATCTCCAAGCCGGAACTGCACAAGACCCTGAAGAAATTCAAGGGTACGACCTGGGACCAGAGCCCGATCTTCAAGAAGATGTACGAAGAGGAATACGGTCAGTTCGGCGGCGAGCCGTACGGCTGCCTGGTGGGCGACTACTACTTCGACCAGTCGCCACCGGATGTCGAACTGCTCGGCGAAATGGCCAAGATTTCTGCGGCCATGCACGCCCCGTTCATTGCCGCGGCATCGCCGACCGTAATGGGCATGGGCTCGTGGCAGGAACTGTCGAACCCGCGCGACCTGACCAAGATCTTCACCACCCCGGAATACGCCGGCTGGCGCTCGCTGCGTGAATCCGACGACTCGCGTTACATCGGCCTGACCATGCCGCGCTTCCTGGCGCGCCTGCCGTACGGTGCCAAGACCGACCCGGTTGAAGCCTTCGCCTTCGAAGAAGAAACCACCGGTGCCGACAGCAGCAAATACACCTGGGCCAACTCGGCCTACGCCATGGCGGTGAACATCAACCGCTCGTTCAAACTGTACGGCTGGTGCTCGCGGATTCGCGGCATCGAATCGGGCGGTGAAGTGGAGGGCCTGCCGGCCCACACCTTCCCCACCGACGACGGTGGCGTGGACATGAAGTGCCCAACCGAAATCGCCATTTCCGACCGCCGTGAGGCCGAGTTGGCGAAGAACGGTTTTATGCCGCTGCTGCACAAGAAGAACACCGACTTCGCTGCCTTTATCGGCGCCCAGTCGCTGCAGAAGCCAGCCGAATACGACGACCCGGACGCCACCGCCAACGCCAACCTGGCCGCGCGCCTGCCGTACCTGTTCGCCACCTGCCGCTTTGCTCACTACCTGAAGTGCATCGTGCGCGACAAGATCGGCTCGTTCAAAGAGAAGGACGACATGCAGCGCTGGCTGCAGGACTGGATTCTCAACTACGTCGACGGTGACCCGGCGCACTCCACCGAAACCACCAAGGCTCAGCACCCGCTGGCCGCCGCCGAAGTGGTGGTGGAAGAAGTCGAGGGCAACCCGGGCTACTACAACTCGAAGTTTTTCCTGCGCCCGCACTATCAGCTTGAAGGGCTGACCGTGTCGCTGCGTCTGGTTTCGAAGTTGCCGTCGGCCAAGAGCGCCTAAAACGCGCTCACCGCCGTACGGGCAAACACTCAAATAGCGGCCTGCCATGGTGGCGGGCCCGACCCAATGAAGTGGCCACGGCCACACAGGAGGAATCATGGCTGTTGATATGTTCATCAAGATCGGTGACATCAAGGGCGAATCCAAGGACAAGGCGCACGCCGACGAAGTTGACGTGCTGGCCTGGAGCTGGGGTATGTCGCAGAACGGCAACATGCACCTGGGCACTGGCGGCGGCGCCGGCAAGGTCAACGTGCAGGACCTGACGTTGACCAAGTACCTGGATAAGGCGACGCCGAACCTGATGATGGCCTGCTCCTCGGGCAAGCATTACCCCGAAGCCAAGCTCACCGTGCGCAAGGCCGGTGGTGACAGCCAGGTGGAATACCTGGTGATCACCATGAAAGAAGTGCTGATCTCCTCGGTGACCACCGGTGGCAGCGGCGGCGAAGACCGTCTGACCGAAACCATCGGTCTGAACTTCGCCCAGGTGCAAGTGGATTACCAAGGCCAGAAAGAAGACGGCTCGAAAGAGGGCGGTCCGATCAAGTACGGCTGGAACATCCGTCAGAACGTCAAGATCTGATAAGTCGCCCTCCCACAGGGGAACACCACCCCTGTGGGAGGGGCTTTAGCCGCGACGCTTTTGATCTTCAAGCCAGATCAAAGGCTTCGCGGCTAAAGCCCCTCCCACAAAAGCAAAAAGCACGAACGCTTCCATTCAATTCCAGGGAATTTTGGTTATGACTGCCGATGAACTGCTGCGTGCCGGTCGCCTCGATGATGCACTCAAGGCCCTGCAAGACCAGGTTCGCGGCGCTCCCGCCAACGCCACCCTGCGGATTTTTCTTTTTCAATTGCTGGCCGTGCTTGGCCAGTGGAGCCGGGCGCAAAACCAGCTGAAAGTGGTCGGCGAACTGGATGCTGCAGCCTTGCCAATGGTGCAGACCTACCGCACCGCGCTGGAGTGTGAAGCCCTGCGTGCCGAGGTGTTTGCCGGGCGGCTGACGCCGGTGATTCTCGGTGAGCCTGCCGAGTGGATTGCGCCGCTGATCCAGGCCCTGAAGCTCGACGCCGACGGCCATACACAAGCCGCCCAGCAGTTGCGCGAACAAGCCTTCGAAGCCGCCCCGGCCACTGCCGGCCAGGTGAATGGCAGCCCGTTCGCCTGGTTCGCCGATGCCGACCCACGTTTGGGCCCGGTGCTGGAAGTGATCGTCAACGGTCGTTATGCCTGGCTGCCAATGAGCAACCTCAGCAGCCTGACGGTGGAAGCGCCGAGCGATCTGCGTGACCTTGTGTGGCTGCCGGCCGAGCTGACCCTGATCAACGGCGGCACCCTGGTGGCCTTGCTGCCCAGCCGGTACCCCGACACCCTGGCAGCCGGCGATGACGCCGCACGTCTGGCGCGCAAAACCGAATTCCTCGACAGCGGCGTGCCGCTGGGCCAACGCCTGTTTGCCAGCGACGAAGGCGACACCGCGCTGTTCGACCTGCGCACGCTGCACTTCGACGCGGCCGCCGAGCGCGCCTGACCATGGCCAGCCCGCCGCTGCAGGAGCGCCTGCAACCCTCGCTGCTGGATCGCCTGGAAGACAACGACCGTGGCAACCCCAACGAGAGCGCCGATAAGCGCGTGCTGTCGATGAGCCAACTGAAAGCCTCGGTGCTGCGCGACCTGACCTGGTTGTTCAACACCACCTCGCTGCTCGACGTGGAAACCGCTGCGGCGATACCCGCCGGCAGCTCGGTGATCAACTACGGCTTGCCGGCCCTGGCCGGACGCAGCCTGTCGAATATCGACGTGCATGCCATCGAAAGCCTGATTGCACAAACCATTGCCACCTTCGAACCGCGCATTCTGCGTTCCACCTTGCAGGTGAAAGCGCGGCTGCTGGAGGAGGGCATGGACCACAACGCCCTGGCCTTCGAAATCGAAGGCGACCTGTGGGCACTGCCGGTGCCATTGCGCCTGCTGCTGACCACCAACCTCGACCTGGAAACCGGCCACGTGCGCATCGTGCCCAATGAGCAGCGGAGACGGCCATGAACCCGCGCATGCTCGAGTACTACAACCTGGAACTGGCGCATATCCGCGAAAGCGCTGCCGAGTTCGCCAGCGAATTTCCCAAGATCGCCAGCCGCCTGACGTTGTCCGGTGTCGACTGCGCCGACCCCTATGTCGAGCGTTTGCTCGAAGGCTTTGCCTACCTGACGGCGCGGGTGCACCTGAAGCTGGACGCCGAATACCCGACCTTCACCCACAACCTGCTGGAAATCGCCTACCCGCATTACCTGGCACCGACGCCGTCGATGACGGTGGTGCAGCTGCGCGCCGACCCCAATGAAGGTTCGCTGAGCAGCGGCTTCACCATCGAGCGTAATGCGCCGTTGCGTGGCGTGCTCGGCCGCGAAGAACAGACCGCCTGCGAATACCGCACCGCCCATGCCGTCACCCTGTGGCCGCTGGAAGTGGCCAGCGCCGAGTACTTCGGCAACCCGGCAGCGGTGCTTGGGCGCCTGGCCGCCAGCGAGCCGAAGGCCAAGGCCGGCCTGCGCATTCGCCTGCGCAGCGGCGCTGGTCTGCCGCTCAACAGCCTGAGCCTGGAAAGCCTGCCGCTGTACCTGCACGGTGCCGACGAGCAGCCGTTCCGCCTGTATGAACAACTGCTCGGCAACGCCTGTGCGGTGTTTGCCCAGGCTCCGGGTGGCGACTGGGTCGAACGCCTGCCGCCCGGTGCCCTGCGTTCGCGCGGTTTCGATGACGAAGACGCGCTGCTGCCAGTGGTGCCACGGGCCTTCCAGGGCTACCGCCTGCTGCAGGAATACTTCGCCCTGCCAAACCGCTTCCTGTTCGTCGAATTCGCCGAACTGAAGCGCTCTGTCCAGCGCTGCGCCGGCAATGAGCTGGACCTGATCATTCTGTTCAACAAGCACGACGCCACGCTGGAGGGCACCGTCAGCGCCGAGCAGTTCGTGCCGTTCTGCACCCCGGCGATCAACTTGTTCCCCCGGCGTGCCGACCGCATCCACTTGAGCGAGCGGGTGAACGAGCACCAGGTGATCGCCGACCGCACCCGGCCGATGGATTTCGAAATCCATTCGCTGACCGGCGTCACTGGCCATGGCACCGGTCCCGAGCAGCCGTTCCAGCCGTTTTATGCGGTGCGTGATCCGTCGCGTTATGGCCGCGAGCAGGCCTATTACATCGTTCGCCGCGAACCGCGTCGGCTGTCCAGCACCCAGCGGCGCAGCGGTCCGCGCTCCACCTATGTGGGCAGTGAAACCTTTGTCTCGCTGGTGGATGCCAACCAGGCACCGTACCGCCACGACCTGCGCCAACTGGGTATCAGTGCGCTGTGCACCAACCGCGACCTGGCGTTGTTTATTCCGGTGGGCACCAGCAAAAGCGATTTCAGCCTCGAAGACAGCGCGCCAGTGCTCGACGTGCGCTGCCTGGCCGGCCCCAGCCGCCCACGCGCCAGTCGCGCCCATGACGCCAGCGCCTGGCGCCTGATCAGCCAACTGTCGCTGAACTACCTGTCGTTGTCCGAACAGGGGCAGGGTGCCGCCGCCTTGCGCGAGCTGCTGCGCCTGTATGGCGACCCGACTGATTCGGCGTTGCAGTTGCAGATCGAAGGCTTGCGCGAGGTCAGCGCCAAACCCTGCACCCGGCGCTTGCCGATGCCGGGGCCGATTGTGTTTGGCCGTGGCCTGGAGATCAGCCTGGAGTTCGACGAAAACGCCTTCCGTGGTACCGGCGTGTTCCTGCTGGGCGCGGTGTTCGAGCGTTTCCTCACCCGCTATGTGTCGGTGAACAGCTTTACCGAAACCGTGCTGCGCACCACCGAGCGCGGCGAGATCATGCGTTGGCAGGCGAAGCCCGGATGCCGACCGAACCTCTGAACACGCTCGCCGCGATGGCGGCCGCACCCTGGGAGCATGATTTCTTCCAGGCGTTGCGCCGTATCGAGGCCGAGGCGCAAGACAAGCCACGGCTCGGCCATTCGCTGCGCCTGGCCGACGACCCGCTGCGCCTGGGGCAAACCCCGGACTGCGGTTTTGCGCCCTCGACCCTGTCGGTGGTGGAGCCGGCCAGCGATGGCGTGCCGCCACGGGTCGAGCAGTTCTTTTTCGGCCTCACCGGGCCCAACGGGCCGCTGCCACTGCACCTCACCGAATACGCCCGGGAGCGCCAGCGCAACGAGAACGACCCCGGCTTCAAACGCTTTATGGATATTTTCCACCACCGCCTGCTGACCCTGTTCTACCGGGCGTGGGCGGAGGCGCGGCCATCGGTCAGCCATGACCGGCCGGACGATGATTACTGGTCGGCACGCCTGGCGGCGTTGTCCGGACGCGGCATGGACAGCCTGCTGGGCCAGGGGCCGATTCCCGATCAGGCGCGCTACTACTACACCGGGCATCTGTCGGCACTGAGTCGCTATCCGGACGGCCTCAAGGTGATTCTCGGCGAGTACTTCGAGCTGCCGGTGGCCATTGAAGAGTACGTCGGCCAGTGGCTGGAACTGCCTGAGCGCAGTCGCCTCGGCGCGCAGGCCAGCACCCTCGGCCAGGACCTGTGCCTGGGCACCCATGTGTGGGATCGCCAGCATAAATTCCGCCTGCGCTTAGGGCCGATGCCGCTGGCCAAATACCAACGGCTGTTGCCCGGTGGCGAACTGTTTCGCCAACTGGCGGCCTGGGTTGGCGAGTACCTGGGCCAGGAGCTGGACTGGGACGTCAACCTGGTGCTCAGCCACGACGAAATACCCCCTCTGAACCTGGCCGGCGGTGCGCGGCTGGGTTTCAACGCCTGGCTGGGTCACCCCGGCGGGGATGCCAAGGATTTACTGCTGGCTAGCCAGTACGCCGGAGACCGGCTGCTGCAACGCCCGAACAAGGAGATGGAACATGAGTGAGATCAGCCGGGTTGCACTGTTCGGCAAGCTGAACAGCCTTGCCTACAAAGCCATTGAGGCGGCCACCGTTTTCTGCAAGTTACGCGGTAACCCCTACGTGGAAATGGCCCACTGGCTGCACCAGATTCTGCAGCTGCAGGACTCTGACCTGCATCAGCTGGTGCGCCAGTTCAACCTCGATCCGGCGCGCCTGGCCCGTGACCTGACCGAGGCCCTCGACCGCCTGCCGCGTGGCTCGACCTCGATCACCGACCTGTCGTCCAATGTCGAAGAAGCGGTGGAGCGCGCCTGGGTGTACGGCAGCCTGATGTTCGGCGAAAGCCAGGTGCGCACCGGCTACATCATCGTCGGCGTGCTGAAGACGCCGAGCCTGCGCCATGGCTTGCTGGCGCTGTCGGCCGAGTTCGACAAGATCAAGATCGAAGCACTCACCGAACGGTTTGCCGAGTACGTCGGCAACTCGCCGGAAAACGCCCTCGGCGCCAGTGACGGCTTCAATGCCGGCGCGGCACCCGGCGAAGCCAGCGGTGCCATCGCCCCCGGTGCCATGGGCAAGCAGGAAGCGCTGAAAAAATTCACCGTCGACCTCACCGAACAGGCTCGCAGCGGCAAACTCGACCCCATCGTCGGCCGTGACGACGAGATTCGCCAACTGATCGACGTGCTGATGCGTCGCCGGCAGAACAACCCGATTCTTACCGGTGAAGCCGGCGTGGGTAAAACCGCGGTGGTCGAAGGCTTCGCCTTGCGTATCGTCGCCGGCGACGTGCCGCCGGCCTTGAAGGATGTCGAGCTGCGCGCCCTTGACGTTGGCCTGCTGCAGGCCGGTGCGAGCATGAAAGGCGAGTTCGAGCAGCGCCTGCGCTCGGTGATCGAAGACGTACAAAGCTCGGCCAAGCCGATTATTCTGTTTATCGACGAAGCCCACACCCTGGTCGGTGCCGGTGGCGCCGCCGGTACGGGTGACGCCGCCAACCTGCTGAAACCGGCCCTGGCCCGTGGCACCTTGCGCACCGTGGCCGCTACCACCTGGGCCGAGTACAAAAAACACATCGAAAAAGACCCGGCCCTGACCCGCCGTTTCCAAGTGGTGCAGGTGGAAGAGCCGTCCGAGCACAAAGCCATTCTGATGATGCGCGGCGTGGCCTCGACCATGGAAAAACACCACCAGGTGCAGATTCTCGACGAAGCCCTGGAAGCCTCGGTGAAGCTCTCGCACCGCTATATCCCGGCGCGTCAGCTGCCGGACAAATCGGTCAGCCTGCTGGACACCGCCTGCGCCCGTACCGCCATCAGCCTGCACGCCGTGCCGGCGGAAGTGGACGACAGCCGCCGGCGCATCGAAGCGTTGGAAACCGAGCTGGCGATCATTGGCCGCGAGCAGGCGATTGGCGTGGTGATCGGCGAGCGCCTGAACAACGTACAGGCGCTGCTCGGCGAAGAACGCGAGCGCCTGAGCGGTCTGGAAAGCCGCTGGGCCGATGAAAAAGCCCTGGTGGATGAACTGCTCGAAATCCGTGCCCAACTGCGCGCCGCTGCCGAAGCGGTGGACGCCACCAGCAGCGAGCCGGCACCGGCCGAACCGAATGCCGAGTTGCACAGCCGCCTGCAGGATGTGCAAAGCCGTCTGGCAACGCTGCAAGGTGAATCGCCACTGATTCTGCCGATTGTCGACTACCAGGCCGTGGCCTCGGTGGTGGCCGATTGGACCGGTATTCCGGTGGGGCGCATGGCGCGCAACGAACTGGAAACCGTGCTCAACCTGGCCCAGTACCTGAAAAAACGCATCATCGGCCAGGACCATGCCCTGGAGATGATCGCCAAACGTATTCAGACCTCGCGCGCCGGCCTCGACAACCCGAGCAAGCCGATTGGCGTATTCATGCTCGCCGGCACCTCCGGCGTGGGTAAAACCGAAACCGCCCTGGCGCTGGCCGAAGCTATGTATGGCGGTGAGCAGAACGTCATCACCATCAACATGAGCGAGTTCCAGGAAGCCCACACGGTGTCCACCCTCAAGGGCGCGCCACCGGGCTATATCGGTTACGGCGAAGGCGGTGTGCTGACCGAAGCGGTGCGGCGCAAACCCTACAGCGTGGTGTTGCTCGACGAGGTGGAAAAAGCCCACCCCGACGTGCACGAGATTTTCTTCCAGGTGTTCGACAAGGGTGTGATGGAAGACGGCGAGGGCCGGGTGATCGACTTCAAGAACACCCTGATTCTGCTCACCACCAACGCCGGCACCGAGCTGATTTCCAGCCTGTGCAACGACCCGGAACTGATGCCCGAGCCCGACGCCATCGCCAAGGCGCTGCGCGAGCCGCTGCTGAAGATTTTCCCGCCGGCCTTGCTCGGCCGCCTGGTGACCATTCCCTACTACCCGCTCAGCGACGACATGATCAAGGCTATCGCCCGCCTGCAGCTGGAGCGGGTGAAGAAGCGCGTGGAAGCCACCCACAAGGTGCCGTTCGACTACGACGACGGCGTGATCGCGCTGATTGCCGAGCGCTGCACCGAAACCGAAAGCGGCGGGCGGATGATCGACACCATTCTGACCAACACCTTGCTGCCGGACATGAGCCGTGAGTTCCTCACCCGCCTGCTCGAAGGCAAACCGTTGCAAGCGGTGCGCATCAGCCGTGAGGGCAGCGACTTTAAATACGACTTCGGCGCGGCGGTTTAACCCGTTGGCCGGCGAGAAACGCATATGGCATTAACCACAAACACGCGCCTGGTGCAGGTCGACAGCCCACTGGGCAACGACGTGCTGGTGCTGCGCCAGCTGGATGGCATCGAGGAGCTGGGGCGGGTGTTCGACTACGAGTTGAACCTGGTCTCGGAGAACACCTCGCTGGCCCTCAATAGCCTGTTGGGCAAACCCATGGGCGTCACCATGGAGTTGCAGGACGGCAGCAAACGCCACTTCCATGGCATTGTCGCGCGCGCCAGCCAGGGCGCCGGCATCGGCCAGTTCGCCGTCTACCGGGTCACGCTGAAACCGTGGCTGTGGCTGATGTCACGCACCTCCGACTGCAAGATTTTCCAGAACCGCACGGTGCCGGACATCATCAAGCAGGTGTTCCGCGACCTGGGGTTTTCCGACTTCGAAGACAGCCTCAGCCGCTCGTACCGCGAGTGGGACTACTGCGTGCAATACCGCGAAACCAGCTTCGACTTTGTCAGCCGCTTGATGGAGCAGGAGGGCATCTACTACTTTTTCCGCCACGAGAAAGGTCGCCATGTGCTGGTGCTCGCCGACGCTTACGGTGCCCACAGCAAAGCCGCCGGTTACGAGAGCGTGCCGTTCTACCCGCCCACTGCCGAGCAGCGCGAGCTCGACCATATCGATGACTGGCACCTCAGCCACGAAGTGCAGCCAGGTTCCCTGGCCCTCAACGACTACGACTTCCAGCGCCCCAGCGCGCGCCTGGAAGTGCGCTCGGTGATCAGCCGGCCGCACACCGCCAGCGACTTTCCGCTGTACGACTACCCCGGCGAATACGTGCAGAGCGGCGACGGCGAGCACTACGCGCGCACCCGCATCGAAGCGATCCAGACCCAGTACGAGCGTGTGCAATTGCGCGGCACGGCGCGCGGCATCGGCTCCGGCCATCTGTTCAGCCTGACCCGCTACCCGCGAGGCGATCAGAACCGCGAATACCTGGTGGTCGGCGCCCGTTACAAGGTGGTGCAGGAACACTACGAAACCGGTTTCGAGGATGCCGAACAACAGTTCGTCAGCCACCTCGATTGCATGGACGCCAGCCAGGCGTTTCGCCCGCAACCGATCACCGTGCGGCCCATTGTCCAGGGCCCGCAAACGGCGATGGTGGTCGGGCCCAAGGGCGAGGAAATCTGGACCGACCAATACGGCCGGGTGAAGGTGCATTTCTATTGGGACCGCCACGACCAGTCCAACGAAAACAGCTCGTGCTGGATGCGCGTGTCGCAGTCCTGGGCCGGCAAGAACTGGGGCTCGATCCAGATTCCACGGATTGGCCAGGAAGTAATAGTCGGCTTCCTCGAAGGTGACCCCGACCGGCCGATCATTACCGGCCGGGTGTACAACGCCGAGCAGACGGTGCCCTACGAGTTGCCCGCCAACGCCACCCAGAGCGGCACCAAAAGTCGTTCCAGCAAAGGCGGCTCACCGGCCAACTTCAACGAAATCCGCATGGAAGATTTGAAGGGCAGCGAGCAGCTGTTTATCCACGCGGAAAAAAACCAGGACATCGAAGTCGAGAACGACGAGACCCACTGGGTAGGCCACGACCGCACCAAGACCATCGACCATGACGAGACCGTGCACGTCAAACACGACCGCACCGAAACCGTCGACAACAACGAGACCATCACCATCGGGGTGAACCGCACGGAGAAGGTCGGTAACAACGAAACCATCACCATCGGCGTCAACCGCACCGAAGAGGTTGGCAGCAACGAAAAGATCACCATCGGTGCCAACCGTACCGAGAGCGTCGGCGCCAACGAAGACATCAGCATCGGCAGCAACCGCACGGAGAAGGTCGGCAGTAACGAGACCATCAGCATCGGCGCCAACCGCACCGAAGATGTCGGCAGCAACGAGAAGATCACCATTGGTGCCAACCGCACCGAAAACGTCGGCTCCAACGAAGAGATCAGTATCGGCAGCAACCAGACCACCAGCATCGGCAAAGACGAAAGCCGCAGCGTGGGCCAGAGCCGCAGCACCGATGTCGGCAAGGACGACAGCGTGCAGGTCGGCAAGCACTTCAGCCTGGATGCCGGCGACTCCATCACCCTGACCACCGGCGCCGCCAGCATCAGCATGAAAAAGGACGGCACCATCGTCATCAGCGGCAAGAACATCACCATCGACGGCTCTGGCGCGATCAACATCAAGGCCAGCAAGAACGTGGTGGTCAAAGGTCAGAAAATTTTGCAGAACTGAGCCCGGGCTCAGACGGAGTACAGCCATGATGGTCCAGCATTTCACCCCGCCCACCGCCGCCACCCGTTTGGATGGCGTGGTGATTGGCATTCTGCTCGACGTGCCGCAAACCGCCGCGCCGGTGGTGGCGTTTGCCGGCTGCCCGAGTGAAACCGGCATCGCTGCGACCACCACCACGCAGCTCAGCCGCGACGATATCGGCACCCAGGTGGCGCTGATGTTTGTCGGCGGTGATCCGACCCAGCCGCTGGTGATCGGCCGCATTCAGCGCCTGCCGCAAGCTGCGCCACCGGTGGCTGTTGCCCATCTCGATGGCGAGCGCCTGGAGTTCACGGCCGAGAAGGAAATTGTCCTGCGCTGTGGCAAAGCCAGCATCACCCTGACCCGTGAAGGCAAAGTGATTATGCGCGGCACCTACCTGTCCAGCCGCTCCTCGGGCGTGAACCGCATCAAAGGCGGTTCGGTGCAGATCAACTAGAAGAGCCCGTCATGGAACTGCTTAACGCGACCCCATTGGTCGCTGCCTATACCCAAGGCCTGGCCCCGGATGGCCGCGAGTCGCTGGTGGTCATCGCCAAGGGCACCTTCGAGTTGCCGCTGGATGGCCGCGAGGCCACCTTGGCCTCGGTGCAACGGCCGTTGCTGATGGCCGACGAATACGTCGGTGAGCCCGGCCTGTCGGCACCGCTGCGGGAAATGGACTTCGCCCCGATCAAACCGTTTTGCGATGTGCTGGTGATTGGCAAGGCCTATGCCCCTGAAGGGCGGCCGGTGACGCAGCTCACGGCTGGCATTCGAGTGGGGCGGGTGAGCAAGGTATTCACCGTGTACGGCCCGCGCCAATGGCAGCCTGGGCTGATCGGCGCGGGGGCCGGTGTGGCCCAGCCGTTCACCGAGCAAGATATCGGCTACAGCCATGCCTTTGGCGGCAGCGTGCCGGTGGCCAACAACCCCGAACTGAATGACGGCTACCCGGCCAACACCTGCGGGCGTGGCTGGTTTCCGAAAAGCAGCGGCACCGCCGACATCGTCGGTATGCCCATGCCCAATACGGAAATGCTCGGCCAACCGGTGGACTCGCCCCACGGCGACTTCACCCCGATGGCCCTCGGTCCCATAGGCCGCAGCTGGCCGCCGCGCATCGGCTTTGCCGGCACCTACGACGACGCCTGGCTGGCCGACTGCTTTCCGTTTTTACCGAGCGATTTTGACAACCGTTACTACCAGGCCGCGTCGCCAGACCAACAGACCGAGCACCTGAAAGGCGGTGAGGATGTGTTGCTGCTGTGCCTGACTCGCCAGGAGCGAGCGGGCTTCAAGGTGCCGACCCGGCAGGTGCCGGTGACGTTTTTTCTGAAAAAGGGCGGGCATGAAACGGTGCAGGCGGTGATCGACACGCTGGTAATTGATACCGACGCCGGCACTGTGGAAGTGACGTGGCGGGCGAGCAGGGCGCTGCGCCGCAATATGTTTGAAATCCACCAGGTGCTGGTGGGGCGCAAGTCGGTCGGCTGGTGGCGCGCGCGCGAATCCGGCAAGACCTACTACCCGTCGCTGGAGGCCGTGGCGGCCTCACGCCGCGCGCCGCTGGAGGACGCATGATGGCGGCCGTCAGTATTCTCGGCGCGGGTATGGTCAGCGCCGTGGGCCTGGATGCTCACTCCAGTTGCGCAGCCATTCGCAGCGCCCTGGATAATTTCCAGGACACCCGTTTTATCGACGCGGGTGGCGAATGGCAGGTGGGTGCCTGCGTACCGTTGGAACAACCCTGGCGCGGCCGCCGCAAACTGGTGGAAATGGCCGTACGGGCCATCGACCAGGCGCTGCGCAGCGTCCCCGGAATCGATCCCGGGCAAACCCCTTTGCTCCTCGGGGTGGCCGAAACCGAGCGGCCCGGGCGCCTGGAACAGCTGGACATCAGCCTGTTGCACGACATCGAGCAGCAGCTGGGCCAGCGCTTTCATCCCAGTTCGAGCATCATCGCCCGTGGCCGGGTAAGCGCCGCTGTGGGCCTGTTGAATGCCGGCACGCTGATTCACCAAGGCGGCCATCGGCATGTGCTGATCGCCGGCGTCGATTCGCTGTTGGACGCCCGCACCCTCGCAGCTTTTGAAGCGCGTGAACGCCTGCTCACCAGCCGCCATTCCAACGGGTTTATCCCCGGCGAAGGAGCCTCGGCGGTCGTCGTCGGTGCGCCATTGGCCAGCGACACGCCGCAGCTCACCTGCGTGGGTCTGGGGTTCGGGTTGGAAAAAGCCACGGTCGATGCGTTGGACACGCCGTTGCGCGCCGACGGCCTGGCCCAGGCCGTCAACGCCGCGCTGGCGCAGGCCGGCTGTGGGCTGGAGAGCATGGACTATCGCCTGGCGGATATCTCCGGCGAGCAGTACTACTTCAAGGAAGCAGCGCTGGCTCTGAGCCGTACGCTGCGGGTGCGCAAGGAACACTTTCATCTGTGGACCCCTGCCGATTGCCTGGGTGAATGCGGCGCCGCCATCGGCCCGGCATTACTGGCGGTGGCCCTGGCTGCCAGCCAGAAAGGCTACGGCGAGGGCCCGAATATTTTCTGCCACTTGGGCAACGACACCGGCGAACGGGCCGTGGCGCTGCTCAGCTACCAGACGGTGAGGCTGCACTGATGGCCAATCAGGTTTATGCCAACGGCATGGAGATTTCCTGCAAGTCCGGCAGCGGTAAATCCATCGCGGCGTTTCCGGATGTCTGCTTTACCCCGCCGCAGGCACCGCCAACGCCCATGGGCGTGCCGATTCCATACCCCAATACCGGTATCTCCAGCGACACCAGCAATGGCACGCGTACGGTAAAAATCACCGGCAAGGAGATCATGCTCAAGGACAAGAGCTACTTCAAAACCAGCGCCGGTGACGAAGCCGGCTGCGCGCCGAAGAAAGGCATCATCACCGGCAAGATCAAGGGCAAGGTGTACTTCACCGCCTGGTCGATGGACGTCAAATTCGAAGGCGAAAACGTGGTGCGCCACCTCGACCTGATGACCCACAACCATGCCTCGCAAGGGCCCAATACACCGCCTTGGGTGTATCTGGATGAAATGGCTCTGGCTGGTGCGTCGGAGCAATGCAAGGCCGACTCGAAGAAGACCCAGGACTGCATGGAGAAACACACCAAGCAGAACACCCATCAGCAAAAGCGCAAGGACAACAAACTCGATCCGGCCAACACCACCCACGAGCATGCGCTGAAGCATGACTCGAAAGTGGATTGGGCCAAAATCGTCAAAGACGATGACGGCAAAGGGGAGTTCTACAACAAGGCTGGCACCTTGAAAACGATGTGTGCCGACGACAAGTGCGGACCTTTGCTTGAATGCAATCTGGTGCCGTTCGACTTCGGTTGTTGCGATGGCAAAACCCCGCACCACATCGTGCCGGCGCACTGTTTTCTACCGTCTGGTGAACGTAAAAGCGGCGCCGGTGATCGCTACCCCGGCACCGATAAATACGATGACACCAAAGCCCCCTGTGTATGCCTCACCGGCGCTACCAAGATCGCCAGCAATGCCGACGGCAGCCTGAAGGAACACGGCCTGGTGCATGCCATTGTCGACGATGCCGAAGACGCCTTTATGCACACCGAAAAGCTCTCCACGCCCGGTGGCAAACCGAAGATGAAAGCGGGCGTGCAGGCCGAGCGTAAAACGGCCGGCACCTGGAGCTTCGAGCAAGCCAATGACGCCGGTGCCGACGCCGTGGCCAAGGTGAAACAGAAATGCGACAAGGAATGCCTCAAAGCCCAGAGCGAAGCCGCTCACAAGCACATGGGCCTCGACGTGGGCAAAGGCAAGTCGGACAAACTCATGTTGCGCGCCGACTCCCTCGGCAGCCGCACGCCCCCCGGATTCGTGCCTAAGGGTGCGGTCTCCGCCCCAGCCGGCGCGTTCTGATTTGGATAAGGAGTACTGATGTCCAGCGCAAAAGTCCCGGTGACTTTTCTCAATGGTTTTTCCCCGCGCAAAGGCGCTCTGGGCGTGTTGGCGTTTCCCCGCGCCCTCGAAGCAAAAAGCGAGTTCTGCCGTTTCTTCACCTATATCGACGGTAACTGGGGTGCCACCGACCTGGAGTACCAGGGCAAGTCGCTTACCAGCCTGGTCGATTCAGCGCGCAACTACCGCGCCTGGTGGGTGCTGGGTAAAAACGGCGAGGCCACGGAAATCACCGGCAGCGGTCGCCACGACGAGCAGATCCCCAACGCTGGCTTGGGCATCGTTGGCGGCCGTGGCTATGTGGAGGCGTTGAAAAACATCGCCGGTCAGCTTTACGTCTGTGGCTACCACCGCCAGGTGTACACCCGCAGAAATGAGCAGTGGCTGTCGCTGGCCGATGACATTCTCAGCACCGAGCGCGGCATTGGTTTTCTCGACATCGACGGCTTCGCCGAAGACCAGATCTACGCCGTCGGTTGGGAGGGCGAAATCTACTTCTACGACGGCCAGCGCTGGCACCGCGACGACAGCCCGACCACGGCGCACCTGTCCAGCGTGCGCTGCCTGCCCGACGGCGAGGTGTGGATTTGCAGCTATAAAGGCCTGGTCATGCACGGCGCGTTCAACCGCTGGACCGTACTCGATGACTCCGGGCTGAGCTCCAACTGGTACTGCCTGGAGGTGCACGAGGGCGAGGTTTACCTGGCCGGCGATGGTGTGCTGGCCAAGGTGGTGGGTGACAAGCTGGTGGCGCTCGACCCTGTTGGCCGGCCCATCACCACTCACCGCCTGCACAGCCGCGATGGCGTGCTGTGGTCGATCGGCGAGGACGATATTCTCGCCTTCGAAGACGGTGCCTGGCGCGAAGTGCTGCACCCGGACAATGTTTAATGCCGAGCGGGAAGTGACGACGTGGTAGCTCCGGTTGTACCCATCCTTGACCAACACGCCGAAGAAGCCAGCTTCCTCGCGATTCTGCGCGACTACGCCGTGGGCGCGCCGAACTACGACCTCACTCACCTGGCCACCCTCGACAACCGCATCGAAGCGCACCTCGACGGTTTGCAGGTGGCCGGCCTCAAGGGCCTCAATCTGTTGCTCGAACAACTGCGCCCGGCTGCCAGTGGCGAAGTGTTCGCCGCCACCGTGCTGGCTTTTCGCATGGGCAACAGCCCGGCGCTGTCGAGCCTCGGCGAACACCTGCGCAGCAGCGAGGAGGGCGAGCGGTATTTTGCCGCCGCCCTCGGTTGGCTCGATTGGGCTTTGGTGCAGCCGTGGGTGGAGCGCTTGCTGGCATCACCCGAACCGCTGTTCCGCCGCCTGGGCCTGGCCGCCTGCGGTATGCACCGCCACGACCCGGGCCCGGCCTTGCTCTCGGCACTGGGCAACAGCGACCCCAGCGTGCTTGCCCGTGCCGCCAGAACCGCTGGCGAATTGCGCCGTCGCGATCTGATGCAGCCGATTCGTGTGCACCGTCTGCACAGCGATGACGCGCTGCGTTTCTGGAGCAACTGGGCGACCGCGCAGATGGGCGATGAACAAGCGTTGCCGGTGCTGCAGCAGTTTGCCGAACAGCCCGGCCGCTATCAGGAGCGCGCACTGCACGTGGCGCTCGCCTGGCTGCCACGGGAAACCAGCATGGCCTGGATTCGGCGCATGACCCAGACGCCACAGCAACGGCGTATCGCCATCAAGGCCACGGGTCTGTTCGGTGATCCGCTGGCCTTGCCCTGGCTATTGCAGCAGATGCACGACCTGCCGATGGCGCGGGCGGCGGGGGAGGCGTTCAGCCAGATCACCGGTGTCGACCTGGCGCTGCATGATCTGGAACGGCGCGACAGCCCCGACTACGACGCCGGCCCGACCGATGACCCGAACGACACCAATGTGGCGATGGACCCGGACGAAAGCCTGCCCTGGCCCGACCCGCACCTGGTGCAGGCGTGGCTGCAACAACACAGCGCCAGCTTGCCGACCGGCACGGCGTATCTGCTCGGCGCCCCCTTCAGCGAAGGCACCTGTTGGCGCGTGCTGGGCAGTGGCAATCAGCGCCAGCGCGAGGTGGCCGCAGGGCTGCTGGCGCGGTATATCCCCACCGAGGCAGTGTTTCCGGTGAGTGCCCCGGCGCAACGCCAGAAGGGCTTGTTGCGCGGGCGCAGCGTCTAGGCGCAGGCGACAGCTGATCGCCGGCCGCTACGACGGTCGGGGTGAGGCATGGTACGATTCGGCGCGTTTTTCACGGCGGATGTGCGATGACAACTTTCAAAAACAATGCTGAACGGTCGGTAGTCCTCGATACCGAAACCACCGGTATGCCGGTCACCGATGGCCACCGGGTGATCGAGATCGGTTGCGTTGAACTGATTGGCCGCCGCCTCACTGGCCGGCATTTCCACGTGTACCTGCAGCCGGATCGCCAGAGTGACGAAGGCGCCATCGCCGTTCACGGCATTACCGACGAGTTCCTCGCCGACAAACCGCGCTTCAAGGAAGTGGCCGACGAGTTCTTCGAGTTCATCAAAGACGCGCAGCTGATCATCCATAACGCCGCGTTCGACATCGGCTTTATCAACAACGAATTTGCCCTGCTGGGTCAGGACGACCGCGCCGACATCACCGAGCACTGCAGCGTGCTCGACACCCTGATGATGGCCCGCGAACGCCACCCTGGGCAGCGCAACAACCTCGACGCGCTGTGCAAACGCTATGGCGTCGACAACTCCGGCCGTGAACTGCACGGCGCCTTGCTCGACGCCGAGATTCTCGCCGACGTCTACCTGAGCATGACCGGCGGCCAGACTAGCCTGTCCCTGGCCGGCAACGCCTCGGATGGCAACGGCGGCAATGGTGGTGCCAACCAGGCCAGCGAAATCCGCCGCCTGCCGGCCGACCGCCCACGCACCCGCGTGGTCCGCGCCAGCGAAGACGACCTGGCTGCCCACGCCGTGCGCATGGGCCTGCTGGAAAAAGCCTCCGGTGCGTTGCCATTGTGGGTGCAAATGGATGCGCCGCCGGTGGAAGCGGAAGCTGCCGAAACCGCGTAAACAGGCCCGGCCAATCGCGGCTGAAGCCCCTCCCACAAGGATCGCTGATCCCCTGTAGGAGCGGCTTCAGCCGCGATGTTTTTGATCTTCTGCGCAGCACCGGGGTGTAGCCGAGTTATCCGCGTGCGACGTTTTCGTACAGCCCCCGCCTCAGGGGGTTACGCCCATTCGGGCGAGCCTCTACCCTGAGGTCTGCACGGGCCAGGCCCGGTTACTCTTCAGGCGCTAACAGCATGTATAAAGACCTCAAGTTTCCCGTTCTCATCGTGCACCGCGACATCAAGGCCGATACGGTGGCCGGTGACCGGGTGCGGGAGATTGCCCGTGAGCTGGAGCTGGAAGGCTTCACCATTATTTCTACGGCGAGCTCAACCGAGGGCCGTATCGTCGCTTCCACCCACCATGGCCTGGCCTGCATTCTGGTGGCCGCTGAGGGGGCGGGGGAGAATCAGCGGCTGCTGCACGATGTAATCGAGTTGATCCGCGTGGCCCGTGTGCGGGCACCCCATCTGCCGATCTTTGCCCTCGGTGAGCAAGTGACTATCGAGAACGCGCCGGCTGAAGCCATGGCCGATCTCAATCAGCTGCGTGGCCTGCTTTATCTGTTCGAAGATACAGTGCCGTTTCTCGCCCGCCAGGTGGCCCGTGCCGCGCGCAGTTACCTCGATGGGTTGCTGCCGCCGTTCTTCAAGGCGCTGGTGCAGCACACCGCCGAGTCCAACTATTCCTGGCACACGCCGGGGCATGGCGGTGGCGTGGCCTATCGCAAAAGCCCAGTGGGGCAGGCGTTCCATCAGTTCTTTGGCGAGAACACGCTGCGTTCCGACCTTTCGGTGTCGGTGCCGGAGCTGGGCTCGTTGCTCGACCATACCGGCCCGCTGGCTGAAGCCGAGGCCCGTGCGGCGCGCAATTTTGGCGCTGACCACACCTATTTCGTGATCAATGGCACCTCGACGGCCAACAAGATCGTCTGGCACTCGATGGTCGGCCGTGACGATCTGGTGCTGGTGGACCGCAACTGCCACAAGTCGATTCTGCATTCGATCATCATGACCGGTGCCATCCCGCTGTACCTGAGCCCGGAGCGCAATGAGCTGGGCATCATCGGGCCGATTCCGCTCAGCGAGTTCACCCGCGAGTCGATCCAGGCCAAGATCGATGCCAGCCCGCTGGCCCGCGGCCGCGAGCCGAAGGTCAAGCTGGTGGTGGTGACCAATTCCACCTACGACGGGCTGTGCTACAACGCCGAGCTGATCAAGCAGACCATCGGCGACAGCGTGGAAGTGCTGCATTTCGATGAAGCCTGGTATGCCTATGCTGCCTTCCACGAGTTCTATGCCGGCCGTTATGGCATGGGTACCTCGCGCAGTGACGATGGGCCGCTGGTGTTCACCACCCATTCCACCCACAAGCTGCTGGCGGCGTTCAGTCAGGCGTCGATGATCCATGTGCAGGATGGCGGTGCGCGCCAGCTGGATCGGGATCGTTTCAACGAAGCCTTTATGATGCATATCTCCACCTCGCCGCAGTACGGCATCATCGCCTCCCTTGATGTGGCCTCGGCGATGATGGAAGGCCCGGCCGGGCGTTCGCTGATTCAGGAAACCTTCGACGAAGCGCTGAGCTTCCGCCGCGCCCTGGCCAATCTGGGGCAGAGCTTCAAGGCCGAAGACTGGTGGTTCAGCATCTGGCAGCCGACCCTGGCCGAAGGGGCCGACCATGTCAGCACTGCCGACTGGGTGCTGCAGCCGCAGGCCGATTGGCATGGCTTTGGTGATATCGCTGACGACTATGTGCTGCTCGATCCGATCAAGGTCACCCTGGTCACTCCGGGCCTGACCGCAGGCGGTGCGCTGAGCGAGCGGGGCATCCCGGCGGCGGTGGTCAGCAAGTTCCTTTGGGAGCGTGGCCTGGTGGTGGAGAAGACCGGTCTGTACTCCTTCCTGGTGCTGTTCTCCATGGGGATCACCAAGGGCAAATGGAGCACCTTGCTCACCGAGCTGCTGGAGTTCAAACGCAGCTACGACGCCAACGTGCTGCTGAGCAATTGTCTGCCTTCGATTGCCCGTAGCGATGCCCGCTACCAGAGCATGGGCCTGCGCGATCTGTGCGATGCGCTGCATGGCTGCTACCGCGAAAATGCCACGGCGAAAGCGCTTAAACGCATGTACACAGTGCTGCCGGAGGTGGCGATCAAGCCGGCCGATGCCTACAACCACCTGGTGCGGGGCGAGGTGGAAGCGGTGCCGATCGACCAGTTGCAGGGGCGCATTGCCGCGGTGATGCTGGTGCCTTATCCGCCGGGCATTCCGTTGATCATGCCGGGCGAACGCTTTACCGAAGCAACCCGCTCGATCATCGATTACCTGGCCTTTGCGCGGACCTTCGACCGCAGCTTCCCCGGTTTCGATACCGATGTGCACGGCCTGCAGCACCAAGACAGCCCGCAAGGTCGCTGCTATACCGTTGACTGCATCAAGGAGTAATTCAGTCCGGGGGGACGCATGAGCGAAGAGCAGCAGAACGCAAAAGGGAGTATGGGGTTCTGGACCTGCTCGGCATTGGTGGTCGGCAATATGGTGGGCTCGGGGGTATTTTTGCTGCCCTCCAGCCTGGCCGCGTTTGGTGGCCTGAGCCTATATGGCTGGCTGATCTCCAGCATTGGTGCGGTGATTCTGGCACTCACCTTTGCACGCCTGTCGCGCCTCAATCCGTCCGCTGGTGGCCCCTACGCCTATACCCGCGATGGCTTCGGGCCGTTTGCCGGTTACCTGTGCGCCTGGACTTACTGGAAAGCCGCCTGGATCGGCAATGCGGCGATCTCGGTGACCCTGGTGGGCTACCTGCAGGTATTTATTCCTGCCTTGCGCGATCCGGCACTGGCCATCGGTACCGCTATCGCGGCGATCTGGCTATGCACCCTGGTCAACTTGCGCGGTATTGGCGCTTTTGGTGTGGTGCAGAACATCCTCACGGCCTTGAAGCTGATTCCGTTGTTGTTGATCGGCGTACTCGGCTGGTTTTCCTTCCATCCTGAATACCTGCGCATTCCGCCGGTGGAGTCGCTGCCCGGTGGCGTCGGTTATGCCACGGCGATTGCCACCACGGCAGCGTTGACCCTGTGGTCGTTTATCGGCCTGGAGTCGGCGACGGTGCCGGCCGAGCATGTCAAAGACCCGAAACGCACCATTCCCCGCGCCACTATCTTCGGCACCTTGGTGGCAGCGGCGGTGTATATCCTCTCCATTACCGCCGTACAGGGCGTGCTGCCGCCGGAGGTGCTGGTGCGCTCTACTGCGCCCTTTGCCGATGCGGCGCAGGTGCTGCTCGGTCCTTGGGGTTATTACTTTGTTGCCGGGGGGGCGGTGATCGCCTGCCTCGGTGCGCTGAACGGCTGGGTGTTGCTGCAAGGGCAGATTCCCATGGCCACGGCGCGCGACGGTTTGCTGCCGGAGTCGCTGGCCAAGGTCAACAAACACAACGTGCCGGCCAACGGCCTGCTGGTGTCCGGGGTGTTGGTGACCTTGCTGGTGCTGGTCGATGGTCAGGGCGATCTGGTGGAAGTGTTCAACGTCATCATTCTGCTCGGCACCATGACCGGGGTGGTGCCTTACGCCTTCTGCACCGCGGCGTTGCTGCAGTTCCTCGCGGTAAAACCCGAGGCCTTCAAGCCTCGTGAGCGGGCGTTGATGGTGGTGATTGGCAGCCTGGGCTTTGTTTACTCGATGTGGGCGCTGTATGGCACCGGGCAGCAGGCGATCTTCTGGGGCTTCCTGGTGCTGATGGCCGGGATTCCGCTGTACACCTGGCGGCAGTGGCGCAACCGCGTGCACGGCGTCGCCACGCTCTAAGTGCATCGCGGCTGAAGCCGCTCCTACAGAGCTGCACAATTCGTAGGAGCGGCTTCAGCCGCGATTGGCCAGGCCTGGAACCGGAAATCGAAAGATCAAAAGCATCGAGGCTGAAGCCTCACACAATGGATCGCACAACCCGTTGGGAGAGGGAGGTGGCCATCCGATTCAGCCTCGATTGATCTAAAGCCTTACAACCAATGCGCCACCGCCCACCAGCCGAGCAAGCTCATCACGATGGTGTACGGCAGCGCCATATACGCCATGCGCCCATACGACAGCCGCACCAGCGGTGCCAACGACGAAGTCAGCAAAAACAGAAACGCTGCCTGGCCATTTGGGGTGGCCACGCTCGGCAGGTTGGTGCCGGTGTTGATTGCCACCGCCAGGGTTTCGAAGTGTTCGCGGCTCATGGTGCCGGCGGCGAATTCGCGTTTGACCTCGGTGATATAGATGGTGGCGACAAACACGTTGTCGCTGATCGCCGAGAGCAGGCCATTGGCAATAAACAGCATGGTCGGCTGCTGGTCGGTGGGCAGCGCCAGCACCGCCTGGATGATCGGGGTAAACAGCTGCTGTTCATGAATCACCGCTACCACGGCAAAGAACACCACCAGCAGGGCGGTAAAGGGCAGGGCGTCCTTGAAGGCGTTGCCGATCCGGTGTTCGTCGGTGATGCCGCTGAAGGCGGTGATCAGCACAATCACCAGCAGGCCGATCAGGCCGACTTCGGCGACGTGGAAGGCCAGGCAGCCAATCAGGATTACCGCGGCCAGACCCTGCACGATCAAGCTGGCGGTGTCCGCCACCGTGCGGTTCTGTGCTTCACGGGCGGCCTGTTCGGCCAGCACGCTGCGCACCGAAGCCGGCAGCTCGGTGCCGTAGCCAAACCAGCGCAATTTCTCCAGCAGCACGCAGGTCACCAGACCGGCGACCAGCACAGGCATCGACACCGGGGCGACGTGTTTGAAGAAGGTGACAAAGTCCCAGCCCACTTCATGGCCGATCAGCAGGTTCTGCGGTTCGCCCACCAGCGTACACACGCCACCCAGGGCGGTGCCGACCGCGCCATGCATCAACAGGCTGCGCAGAAAGGCGCGAAATTGATCGAGTTCCTGGCGTTGCTGCTCGGCGATATCGCCGTCATCACTGGCATCGTTCTGGTTGCTGGAGGCGAAGCGGTGAAATACCTGGTAGAAGCCCAGGCACACGGTGATCACCACGGCGATTACCGTGAGGGCGTCGAGAAAGGCCGAGAGAAAGGCCGCCAGCGAGCAGAAGGTCAGCCCCAGCAGCGCCTTGGATTTCACCCCCAGCAGCAACTTGGAAAACACCAGAAGCAGCAGGTCTTTCATAAAGTAAATGCCCGCCACCATAAACATCAGCAGCAGAATCACTGGAAAGTTGTGCGCCAGTTCGTCATAAAGCGCCTGCGGGCCGGCCATGTTCAACAGCAAGGCCTCCAGCACCAACAGGCCGCCGGGCTGCAGCGGGTAGCACTTGAGGGCCATGCCCAGGGTGAAAATGAACTCGGCCACCAGCATCCAGCCGGCTACCACCGGGCCCAATGCCCACAGGGCCAGCGGGTTGAGAAGAAGAAAGGCGAGAATGCACAGCTTGTACCAGCGCGGTGAGTGACCCAGAAAGTTTCTGCCAAAGGCGTGGGCAAGCGAGGTTGTCATAGCGCGGTAGACCTTATTCGAATGGAGTTTGGGGCGTTGGCAAGATACCAGACAGATCAAGTGCTTAACGGCTTTACTCAAGCAGAGGTGTGAAGACCGGCAGCGTGGTCTGCGTCACACCGCCGGCATCGACTTTTGTCGCGTGCTTGTTATAGTTGGCCGGTTTTATTCATAACAACATTCTATGCACGCGCGTGCAGCAGAAGTGAGGAAGGCCAAGATGTCCGCCTACAAAGCGTTCCGTGTAGAACTGGCCGACAAGATCGCCCATGTGGTGATCAACCGTCCAGAAAAAGTCAACGCCATGAGCGCGGACTTCTGGACCGAAATCGTGGAAATCTTCAACTGGATCGATAACAACGACGAAGTGCGGGTGGTGGTCATCTCCGGCGCCGGCAAGCATTTTTCCTCGGGCATCGATCTGATGATGCTGGCCCAGGTCGGCAACCAGCTGGGCAAAGACCCCGGCCGCAACGCCGACGTGCTGCGCCGCAAGATTCTCGAACTGCAAGCCTCGTTCAATGCCGTGGACGCCTGCCGCAAACCGGTGCTGGCGGCCATTCAGGGCTATTGCCTGGGCGGCGCCATCGACCTGATCAGCGCCTGCGACATGCGCTACTCCACCCTCGATGCGCAGTTTTCGATCAAGGAAATCGACATGGGCATGGCCGCCGATGTTGGCACCCTGCAGCGTCTGCCACGCATCATCGGCGACGGCATGATGCGCGAGTTGGCCTATACCGGCCGCACCATCGGTGGTGAAGAGGCGCGCAGCATCGGCCTGGTCAATCGCACCTTCGTCGATGAAGCGGCCCTGCTGGATGGCGTGTTCGGCATTGCCCGCGAGATCGCCAGCAAGTCGCCGATTGCCATTCGTGGCACGAAGAAAATGATCGGCTATATGCGTGACCATCGCGTGGACGACGGCCTGGAATACGTGGCCGTTTGGAACTCCAACATGCTGCAGTCGCCCGATTTGCGCATCGCCATGGCGGCTCATATGGGCAAGCAAAAGCCGGAATTCGCAGACTGATGCGCGGGTATTACTCACTGGCGCGGGAGGCGCAGTAGGCCATGGTTTCTGGAGCCACATCCCTGAGTCTGGTGCGCGACGAGCTGTTCGCCACCATGGAAGAGGCGGAGCTGAGCCTTGAGCAGTTTATTGCCGAGCGCAACAACGGCAGCCTGCTGCAACAAGCGGTGGAGTACCTGCAGCAAGTTCGCGGCACCCTCAACCTGATTGAGCTGGCCGGTGCCGAGTTGCTGGCCCAGGAAGTGCTCGAACAGGCTACCGACATTCCCGAGGGTGCCGGTGAAGAGCGCGATGTGCAGCTGTCGGCGTTGAACAACGCCCTGCACGTGCTGCGTCGCTACCTGGAAAACGTCGAGATGCACCGCCAGGAATTGCCTGAGCTGCTGCTGCCGGCGATCAACGACCTGCGCGCCGCAGGCGGCCAACCGCCGCTGCCGGAGAGCTTCTTCTTCAGCGCACGTCTGGACCAGAACCGCCCGGAAACCGGTGCAGCGGTCGACGTGGCGGCGCATGCGGCGGATCTGCGCCGTCTGCGCCAGATGTACCAAGTGGGTTTGCTCGGTTTTATCCGTGAAGATGGCCCGCAAGCTGGCCTGAAGCTGATGGGCCGAGCCCTTACCCGTCTCGACAGCCTGTTCGCCAGCCAGCCCCGTGGTCGGCTGTGCTGGATCGGTGCGGCGGCGCTGGAAGCCCAGGTCGATGGCCAGCTGCTGCCACGCAAATCGCGCAAGCAGCTGTTCGCCCGTATCGACCGCGAGCTCAAGCAGCTGCTCGGCAATCCTGCTTACGAAGCGCCGCGCAATCTGCTCAAGGAATTGCTCTACCTGGTGGCGCTGGCCGACAGTCACGGCCCGCAAGCCACTCAGGTGCGCGAGATCTTTGCCCTGACGGCGCTGCCGTTCACCGACCAGCTGCTGGAAGAAGAATCGCAACTGCTGGCCGGTCCGGGCCGCTCGGTGATGCGTTCGTTGTCCTCGGCCATCCGCGAGGAACTGGCCAGCGTCAAAGACCTGCTCGACCTGATCGAACGCGGCACCGTCGACAGCGAACGCCTGACCACGCTGCACGGTCTGCTCGGCAAGCTGGCGAAAACCCTCGGCATGGTCGGCCTCAGTTCGGCCGGCGCGACCCTGGCCAGCCAGCTGCAAGTGGTGGCGGGCTGGAACGATGCAGAGCCGATCGAAGCGCCGGCCCTGCACAAAATGGCCGACGCTGTGCTGTATGTGGAAAGCATGGTTGCCAGCCTGGAAAGCGGTGAGCGCCGCGAAGCCCGGCCGCAGGAAGTGAAGCCTGGCGACGAGGCCACCTCATTCGCTCAGCACCAGTTGAACGAAGCGCGGATTGTCGTGGTGGACGAATCGCAGGCAGGCCTGGCATTGGCCAAGCGGGCGATCACTTCGTACCTGGAATCCAACGGCGACAAGCTGCATCTGGCCAACGTGCCGTTCAGCCTGCAAGCGGTGCGCGGCGGTCTGTGGTTTCTCAACCAGGAACGTGCAGCGCTGTTGGTGGGTGCCTGCGCAGACTATATCCAGACGCAGATGCTGGAGGCGGCGCAGATGCCGTCCGAGCAGATGCTGGAAACCCTTGCCGATGCCCTGACCAGCCTTGAGTACTACCTTGAAGGTGGCGCGGTATTGCGTCCGGAAACCGTACCAAGCGTGCTCGATCTGGCGGCTGAAAGCGTGCGCGCCCTGGGGCTGCAGGTGGCTGCCTGATGAGCAAGAGCTGGCAGCCGGCTGTGCTGGACATCAGCCAGGGTGGCGGTTGGGCCCTGGCGCATTTTCGCCAGGGCTTTCTCGCCGACAGCAATGGTGTGCTGTTCCCCCGTGATTGGCTGAAACGCCAGGAGCTGCCGGCCTTTGAGGAACACGGCCTGGGCCATTTCGATGGCGACGCCATCTACCTGTTGGACTTTGCCCAGGCGCCGCAATTGGAAGGCTGCACCTTGCTGACCTTGCGTCAGCACATGATGCAGAGCGATGCCGACACCTTCCGCCTGCTCGGTTTTGCCGCGCAGATCGCCACCTGGGCTGACAACTACCGCTTCTGCGGCAGCTGCGGCACACGCACCCAGCGCTCGCTGAGCGACCGTTCGGCGACCTGCCCGAACTGCGAGGTGGCGCATTACCCACGGCTGTCGCCGAGCATGATCGTGCTGGTGACCCGTGGTGATGAGATTCTGCTGGCCCGTTCGCCGCGCTATGTGCCGGGCATGTACAGCACCCTGGCCGGCTTTGTCGAAGCCGGTGAGTCGGTGGAGAACTGCGTGGCGCGTGAAGTGCGCGAAGAAGTTGGGGTGGAGATCAAGAATATCCAGTACCTGGGTAGCCAGGGCTGGCCATTCCCGCACTCGCTGATGCTCGGTTTCCATGCCGAGTACGCCAGTGGCGAGATCGTGATGCAGGAAGAGGAAATTGAAGACGCACAGTGGTTCAAGCTCGACAGCCTGCCGCCGTTGCCTGCCTCCCGTTCGATTGCTCGCTACCTGATCGACCTGTATGTGGCGCGCCGTTCAGGCCTGCCCGAACCAGTGCTGCCAGGCTAACCGCGCGGTCAAGGCCAACACCACCAGAATGAACACCGGGCGGATAAATTTCGAACCGCCGGAAATGGCCGTGCGCGCGCCGAGAAAAGCCCCGGCCATCAACGCCACGCCCATGCTCAGGCCGAGCACCCAGGCCACTTGCCCGCCGATGATAAACACCACCAGTGCCGTGATGTTGCTGACGAAGTTCATTGTCCGCGCCACGCCGCTGGCGCGCAGCAGGTCGAGGGGGTAGAGCAGCAGCGAGCTGACCGTCCAGAACGCGCCGGTGCCAGGGCCGGCAACGCCATCGTAGAAACCCAGGGTAAAACCCTGCGGCCATTGCCGGCGGCGGCCAATCGGCGCATCGCTGAGGACCGGCGCGGTGGGGGTTCGGCTGAATAACAGGTAAAGGCCGCAGGCGAACACCACCACCGGCAGCATCTGCATCAGCCATTCGGCGGGTAGCCAGTGGGCAATGGCGGCGCCAATGGCCGAGCCGATGGCGGTGGCCACCAGGGCGTTGCGCCAGGCCGTGGGGTCGAACAGCTTGCGTCGGTAGAAAGTCAGGCTGGCAGTGGCCGAACCAAAGGTCGCGCAGAGTTTGCTGGTACCCAGGGCCAGATGGGGCGGCACCCCGGCGGTGAGCAGGGCGGGCATGGTCAAAAGACCGCCACCGCCGGCGATGGCATCGATAAAGCCGGCGATAAAGGCAACCCCGGCGAGGATGGCGAGGGTGGTGGGATCTACAAGCAGTTCGAAAGGCATAAAAAAAGTCGACTGGTGTCAGATTGCGCCGAATGCCGGCTGGCCGTGGACGGGGCGGCTGCGCATAATGCCGGCTATTTGCCGCAGAAGGAATTGGCTTTATGCAGTATGACGGTCTGGCGTGGGGCATCGCCCTGCTGGCACTACTGGCCGTATTGGTCGCCGCACGGATTCTGCTGAATCGCAGCTGGTTTCTCGGCTGGCTGCGCGGCACCCTCGGCTTGGCGTTCGTCGCCCTGGCCGGGCTGATCGGCGTGGTCGCCTATGACCTGGTGAGCTACGACGCGCTGCCCCAGGACAAGCCCATGGTCACCCTGAGCTTCCAGGCCGACGGCCCGCAGCGCTACCGGGTAACCCTGCTGGAAGGGGCTGACGAGCGCACCGTCAATCTAGAAGGCGACCTCTGGCAACTGGATGCGCGCCTGTTCGAATGGAAGGGGCTGGCGGCGCTGATCGGCTTGCAACCGGGCTACCGCCTGGAAAAACTCTCCGGGCGTTTCCTTGCCATCGAACAGCAAGAGCTGGCCCAGCATGCCACGGCCCCTTTGGCTCGCAGCCCCTACGGTATCGACCTGTGGCGCTGGCTGCGGCTGGGACCGCACGACCTGTTCCTGTTCAAGCCGCAGGCGTTGCGGGTGACCTACTTGCCGATGGCCGATGGCGCGGTGTATGCGGTGAGTTTGTCGCCTACGGGGTTGATGGCTAAGCCGTTGAACCAGGCGGCGGATCAGGCGCTCAAGGACTGGAAGTAAACGCTGAGCTGCTTTTTGTGGGAGGGGCTTCAGCCGCGAGCTTTTAAGATCAAGAGCTCGCGGCGCGACGCCCCCCCAAAAAAACAGAACCCCAGCGGCGCCCGCCGCGCA